>NZ_AEPN01000011.1:0-97732 GCF_000185925.1 Paracoccus sp. TRP
CGTTCCAGAACTCACGCAGAAGTTGTAAGGGCTAAAACCTGCCGTAATGCAGCAATGACAAAAGCTCAGGCGACATCTTCGGTCAGTCGGGAAGGACGGAACCTTGTCACTTACCTCCCCGGGGCTCCGTCCAGAGGAATCGAACATGTCTGAAATCGTCCGCGAGTCGATGGAGTATGACGTCGTTATTGTTGGTGGGGGCCTTGCGGCGCTCGAGCATCCGTTTGACCCGGCGCCGGATGCGCGTCGCGTCGTGGGCGCTGATGCCGTTGAAGTCCGCCAGGTCCATATCCGGGCTTTCGTCCGATGCGTCGACATCGACGGGGGCGGGGTCCCAGGCAGGGATGATCCATCAGCAAACCCCAAAGCGCGGGAAACCCTTGTGCAGAAAGACAGGGCTGCCAAGCCTCAAGGACGATCGCGTCTACAAAATCGTTGGGCAGGGCGTGGCCACGCGAAGTAAGGCATGAATGCGCCCGAAATGCGTTTCGGCGATCGATGCGTGGGCGGTTATACGGTTGAACCGATGTCAGATCATAACCAAAGCCGGTTTTGGTCCGATTAAGGTTATGTTCAAAAGCGATGAGGTCCTTGCGGCACTCATGTTCGCGCACGGCCTGCACGGCCTCTGCCTCACGATCAGCTTGAGTCGCTTGCTCATTGATCAAGCTGAAATAGGTATCAACCCCGCGCGAGATCGCATCAGCGATGAACGCGCCCGAAGACAGAGCGGGATTGAACTCACGTTGATAGCCAGCACCGCCGCCAGCCATAAGCGCGGTCAGCGGATTGAAGCCTGTGGCTTCGGCATTACGACGCAGCTTTTTGTAATCAACGCCTTGCGCCTTGCTGTTACGACCGAACAAGCCGCTAATCAGCAGGCCAGCGACGGCGCTGGCAACGTGCCCCCAAGACCGACATATCAGACGACCTGAAGGCAAAGAGCTTGATGTATGGCGGGATAGGCGGTAGCAAGGAAGCCGCCAACTGCGCCAGCCACAACAGGCAGAAGCAGAGGCAGAATCTTCCCAAAAGCCACTGTTTTCACGGGCTTTCACCTCACAAGAGTAAATGTCCGATAATCTGTATTATGTAATTAAATTGCGTCAGCAGGTTAACCAAACGAGAAGCAGACCGGACGCTCATTGCGCCCGGTCTATTGCCACTACTCAGCCCCGACGCAGCTGTTCAAGCAGCGCGGCAGAAGGCTCGCCGGTCACCGGCAGTCCGCGCGAGGTTTGATAGGCCTTGATCGCATTGATCGTGTTCGAGCCGACGTTGCCATCGACGCCCTGCGTATCAAAGCCGCGCGCGGTCAGCAGGCGTTGCATCTCTTTGCGCTGCTCGATCCTCAGGCCGGGATGATTGGCGGGCCACGGGTTCGCAAGTCCCGGATAACCCTTGAGCCGGTCGGCCAGATGCGCCACCGCCAGTGCATAGCTGTCGGCGTTGTTATAGCGCAGGATGGCGTGGAAATTGCGCGTGATCAGGAAAGCCGCACCGGATGAGCCACCGGGAAGGATCAGCTCGGCCGAGGCGGCGCCAGGCGGCAAGGGCCGCGAGGTTGCCTGACGAATGCCAAGCGACTGCCACTCGGCAACACTGCGGCGCTTGCCCTTGCCGGCGAGGCCAGTGTTAAACCCTGCGGGCAGCGTCACCTCGACTGCAGCGGGCAGACCCGGCTGCCAGCCGGATTTCGCCAGATAATTCGCGGCTGATGCAAGTGCGTCAGAGGGATCGTTCGACCAGATATCGCGCCTGCCGTCCCCCGTGAAATCAACAGCATAGCTTAGATAAGTCGTCGGAATGAACTGGGTGTGGCCCATGGCGCCGGCCCAGCTGCCGGTCATATGTCCAGGGTCGATGTCGCCCGCTTGCAGGATGCGCAGCGACGCCATCAGCTGGCTGCGGAAGAAATCACCCCGGTAGCCTTCATAGGAAAGCGTCGAAAGCGCCTCGATCAGCGGCAGGTCCCCGCGCCGCTCACCATAGGTCGATTCCATGCCCCAGACGGCGGTGACGATCTCTTTATCGACCCCGTAGGTCGCCTCGATCCGGCTCAGCACATTGCCATATTGCGCCAGCGCCGCGCGACCATTGTTCTGGCGTTTCTCTGAGACCGCGTTTTCAAGATATTCCCACAGAGATTTCTTGAATTCTGCCTGGTTTTGCGAGCGCCGCACGACCTCGGGGTTATAGGTCACGTCGCGGAATGCGGTGCTTAGCGTGCTGTCGCTGATGCCTTGGGCGCGTGCTCGTGCCTTGAAACCCTCGACCCAGTTTTGCAGCCCGGCAACCTTTTCGGGCGGCGGGTTCTGATAGCGGCCCCATTTGATCTCTTGTTCCTGCTGCGGCACGCCCATGCCGGTGTAATTCCCGGCGCAGCCGCCAAGCAGCAAAGCCATGGCTGTAAGCGTCGCTGAAAGTCGCAAAGAAAGCCGCATGCCCGTTCCTTCGTCAAAGCGTTTTGCCCCAGCCTAACCGCGGATTTTCAATGCTGAAAGCCGAAATCTTGCCGGTGGCAAAGCACCGCTATGTAAGAAATAACATAATATATTATTAATTAGACATTGATTTTGCTTATTCTATAAGTGGCGTCCAGATGACCTCATCAATTCGGGGCGCTCCGGTTGCCAGCATGACCAGCCGGTCAAACCCCAAGGCGCAGCCCGAAGCAGGCGGCATGAAAGCCAATGCGGCCAGAAAATCCTCGTCCAGCGGATAACGCTCGCCATAGATTCGCGCTTTTTCATCCATCTCGGCTTGAAAGCGACGGCGCTGCTCAACAGGATCGGTCAGCTCGCCAAAGCCGTTGGCAAGCTCGACCCCACAAGCATAAAGCTCAAACCGCTCAGCCTCACGCGGGTCGCCTGAGGTCGGGCGGGCCAGCGCCGCCTCGGCCGCAGGGTAGCGATCAAGGATCAGTGGCCGGCCCATACCAAGATGCGGCTCGACCTTTTCGACCAGAATACGCGACAGAATATCGGACCAGCCGTCATCCGCAGCCAGCCGGATCCCCTGCCCCTCGGCCTGTGCCCGCAATGCGCCGGCATCGGTTTCGGAGCCGTCGCAGGTCGCAAGCAGATCTATACCGGCGTACTCGCGGAAAGCCTCGGCAACGGACATCACCTCAGGTGCAGCATAGGGGTCGCATTCGGCCCCGCGAAACCGCAGCGCCTCGGCCCCCGCAACCTCGGCCGCGTGCCTTAGATATTGCGCGCAATCATCGAAAAGAACGCGATAATCTTCGCCTGACCGATACCATTCCAGCATACAGAATTCGGGGCTATGCAGGGCGCCGCACTCGCGGTTGCGCCAGACGTGACTAAAGGCAAAGATGCGCGCTTCACCCGCCGCCAGCAGCTTTTTCATCGCAAATTCGGGACTGGTGTGCAGATACATCGGCTGAGCCTCGCCATCATTGCCGATCCGGCTGGTAGCGAATGCGTGCAAGTGGGCCTCATTCCCCGGGCTTACGGCCAGCGCCAGCGGATCGACCTCGACAAAGCCCTGTGCACCAAGCCAGTCGCGGATCGCCGCCTGAATACGGTTGCGCGCCAACAGCAAAGGTCGCCGCCCGGCATGGTGGTTGCGGTCCCACCACGGGCTGGATTTTGCGCCGTTCAAAGGGGGGTTCATGCGCGCGACTCCTTCCTGAGTGTCGTTTTCTGCTTGCGGCTGGCGCAAAGCTGCGAAAAACGCTATGGGGTATCATCTTCGCCGGCCCTCGATAGCTGGCCTTTCGGAACTTGAAAAGCAGGCAAGGGAAACCGCCTTGAAAGTCATCGCCTCCAGCCTTCGCAAAGGCAATGTCGTCGAGATCGACGGCAAACTTTATGTCGTTCTGACCGCCCAGAACTTTCACCCCGGTAAGGGCACGCCCGTCACTCAGGTTGATCTGCGCCGCATCTCGGACGGGACCAAGGTCTCGGAGCGGTGGAAAACCACCGAGCAGGTCGAACGTGCCCATGTGGACGAACGCGAATACGACTTCCTTTATGAGGATGGCGAAGGCTACCACTTCATGGAGCCCGAGAGCTATGAGCAGATCGTGGTTTCGCCCGATGTGGTCGGTGATGACAAGGTGTTCCTTGAGGACGGCGTGCGCGTCTTCCTGCAGGTGCATAACGGTGTAGCGATCGCCCTGGAGTTGCCGCAGAAAGTGACCGTCGAGGTTGTCGAGACCGAGCCGGTGGTCAAGGGCCAGACCGCTTCGTCAAGCTACAAGCCCGCTGTGGCCCATAACGGCGTGCGCATCATGGTCCCGCCGCATATCGGCGTTGGCACCAAGGTGATCATCAACACCGCTGACCTGACTTATGTCGAACGCGCCAAGGCCTGAACTGCAGGCCCAAAATTCAGGGCGGGGGATGTGCTATCCCCCGCCCTTTTTTATTTTCGGATTATATCCGCAGATTGTGCGGGTTGTGCGGATAACCCGTCGTCAGGGGAAAATGGGTGCGAGCATCAGCCCTTCGGTCTCGGGCAAGCCCAGCATCAGGTTGGCGTTCTGTACCGCCTGCCCCGAGGACCCTTTGCACAGGTTGTCCAGCGTCGAGACGACCAGTGTGCGACCCGAGATCCGGTCCCCAATCACGCCGATATGGCAAAAATTCGACCCCTGCACATGTGACATGGCCGGCAGCTGGCCAAATGGCAGGACGACGATAAAAGGTTCATCGGCATAGGCATTGGCCAAGGCCGAATGAATGGCCTGCGCCTCGCCCTTGAGATAGCAGGATGCAAGGATGCCGCGATTCACCGGCACCAGATGGGGGGTGAACTGAATGCGGACCTCGCGTCCGGCAAGCGCCGAAAACTCTTGATCGAACTCGCCCAGATGGCGGTGTTTTCCGCCCTGCGAATAGCCCGCAACATCCTCGGAGCGTTCGGCGAACAGCATGTTTTCCTTGAGCGAGCGCCCTGCCCCGGAAACTCCGTTCTTGAGATCGCAGATGATATCGTCCAGATTGATCAGCCCCGAGCCGATCAGCGGCCGCAGCGCAAATTGTACCGTGGCGGCATTACAGCCCGTTCCGGCGACAAGGCGTGCGTCGCGGATCTGGTCGCGATAGAATTCGGTCAGGCCATAGACTGCCTCAGGCTGAACCTCGGGCGCTGCATGGTCTAATCCGTACCAGTGTTTGTAATCCTCGGGGTTGCGCAGCCGGAAATCGGCGCCCAGATCGACGATCTTGACATCCCGCGGCAACTGGCCGACCAGCGGCTGGCTAAGGCCATGCGGCAGGGCGCAGAAAACCACGTCGATGCCCGAGAAATCAATCTCTTCCATCCGCATCAGGGGCGGCAGCTTCAGATGTCGCAGATGCGGGAAAACCTCATCATAGCCCTGCCCGGCTTTGCGGTCAGCCGACAGTGCGGCAACCTCGATCCGGGGATGGGTGGCCAGGATGCGGACAAGCTCCGCCCCCGTATAGCCCGAAGCACCAAGGATGGCGGCTTTCAGCGTCATGTTTCGACCCCGAGGAACTGGCCGCGGCGGCGGCCGAGGATGGTTTTGGCCCATTCCGCAACCTCGCGGCGGCCGGAACCGGCACTATGCCCGGCCCGCCGCCATGTCAAGCTGCGCGCGGGAGGAGGCAGCGGCTTGGGGTGAATGGTCGGGAAAGTGCTTTACCTTGAAGTTTTATAGATTTTATGTTTATCATTCTGATTTTACTATTATATAATTAGAAGTTATTGAATCTTTTCCTTCCACCGTTGGGCGGAACGCCCGCCTGCCTGTGCCGGAGATTGGCGAGCGCAGATTTTGCAAACATGCTCCAAATTCGACATATACCATATAATTAACTGTAATATATGAATAAATAATTCAATCAATGCGGTCAGATCATAATCCTGCGCAAGAATGCTGCATCTGCATCATTTTATTGCGAGACATGCGGGCGCGAATCCAATATTCGGGCAGCGGCCGCCAAGGCCAGGACTGACGGAGAGGGATTGATATGAGTGCGACCCCCGAACGCAAGGACCGCCTTGGTCCCGGCGATATCCGTGCCCGCAAGGGCGGCGAACCCGTGGTCTGCCTGACCGCCTATACCACCCCGATGGCGCGGCTGGTCGATGCGCATTGTGACATTGCGCTGGTGGGCGACAGTCTGGGCATGGTTCTGCATGGCCTGCCCTCGACCCTTGGCGTCACCATGGAAATGATGATCCTGCACGGCAAGGCCGTCGCGCGCGGCCTGTCCCACGCGTGTCTGGTGGTCGACATGCCCTTTGGCAGCTATGAAGAGGGGCCGGCACAGGCATTCCGCAACGCCTCGCGCCTGATGGCCGAGACGGGCTGTCAGGCCGTCAAGCTTGAGGGCGGGCAGCATATGGCGGAAACCGTGGCGTTTCTGGTCGCGCGCGGCATCCCCGTCATGGGTCATGTCGGGCTGACCCCGCAATCGGTGAACACCCTTGGCGGATACAAGGTGCAAGGACGTGGTCAGGCCGAGGCTGACCGTATCGCCCTTGATGCGCGGGCGTTGGCCGAGGCCGGAGCATTCTCGGTGGTGCTTGAGAAACTGCCCGAGGCTTTGGGTCATCGCATCACCCGGGAAATCGCTGTGCCGACCATTGGGATCGGTGCTGGTGCTGATTGCGACGGGCAGGTTCTGGTCGTCGATGACATGCTGGGGCTTTTCTCGGACTTTCGGCCAAAATTCGTCAAACGTTACGCCGAACTTGGCCAGGACGCGGATGCGGCAATCGCCGCCTATGCCGCCGAGGTACGTGCGCGCCGCTTTCCCGGTCCGGAACATGCCTTTGGCGAGGGCAAACCCGCATGAGTGCGCCGATCATCCGCCCGCTTGCCGAATTGCGCGCCCTGATCCGCCACTGGAAATCCCGGGGCGAGACCATCGGCGTGGTGCCGACCATGGGTGCGCTGCATGAGGGTCATCTTAGCCTTGTGCGCGCAGCGCGGACCAGTTGCGACCGGGTGATCGTCACCCTGTTCGTCAATCCGCGCCAGTTCAACAGTTCCGAGGATTTTGCGAAATACCCCCGCACCGAACACGCCGATGCGGCGCTTTTGGGGCCGCTTGGCGTGGATGCGCTGTTTGTTCCCGATGGTGATGAGGTTTATCCGCCGGGTCATGCGACGGTCATTTCGGTTTCGGGCGTAACCGAACCGCTGGAGGGGCAGCATCGCCCCGGCCATTTCGACGGAGTGGCGACGGTGGTGACGCTGCTTTTCAACATGACCCAGGCTGATCGCGCCTTTTTCGGCGAAAAGGACTGGCAGCAGCTTCAGCTGGTGCGGCGGCTGGTGCAGGACCTGAAAATGCCGGTCGAGATTGTCCCCTGCCCCTGTGTCCGTGACGAGGATGGGCTGGCGCTTTCGTCCCGCAACCAGCGCCTTAGCCCCGAGGGCCGCAGCCGCGCCGCCGCCCTGCCCCGTGCCCTGTTCGAGGCCGCGCGAAAGATCGAGGCGGGCGAGCCGGTCGAGGCAACTTTGACAGTAGCGACGGCCGAGCTTGAGGCGGCAGGAATTACCCCGGTGGAATACCTGGAGTTGCGCGATGGCGACACGCTTGAGGCGCCGCAGGCCGGCCGCGCAACGCGATTGCTGGTTGCGGCATGGCTTGATGGCGTACGGTTGATCGACAATGTGGCGGTCAATCTGCCCTAAGCGCCGGGCTGTGCAGGCAGTGCATCAAAGACAAGCTCGGCCAGGAAACCGGGCCGGGCGTTGCTCAGCCGCAATTCGCCCTGCGCTGCATCGGTGATATCGGCGACCATGGCAAGGCCGATGCCCTGCCCTTGTCCGCTCGGGTCAAGGCTAAGCCCGCGTTGGGTCAACCGCGTCAATTCGGCCTCGGGCACACCGGGGCCGTCGTCGCGGATACCTATGTGGATATGCCCATCCTCTGCCTTGATCGAAACCTGTATCATCTCATGGGCGTGGCGCATGGCGTTCTCAAGCAGCGCCCCAAGCGCCTCGGTCAGATCGTCAGGGTCGATCCGGGCCCGCAGGCCAGAGGGTTTTGGCACCTGCCAGTCGAGCGCCGCCCCCATCGGGGTCCGACGCAGAACCTCAACCAACTTGGCAGCGATTCGTTCAGGCTCAGCGCCAGAGGTGTTGCGGTCTGACTGGATGCGTGCACGCGCCAGTTCACGATCGACATGGCGGTGCATCTGGGTGGCGATGGTTTCGATACTGCCGGCGATTTCATCCTCGTTCCGGGCGCGCAGCCGTGCCGCATCGCCCAAAAGGGCTTGTAGCGGCGTCTTGAACCCATGCGCCATATTGGCGGCGCGGTGACGGGCGCGTGCCAGCTCTTGCTCGCGGGCATCCAGAAGCTTGTCGATTTCGGTCGCAAGCGGGATTACCTCGGTCGGCAAATCGCGGCCAATGCGCGGGCGCGAACCCGAGGTCAGCTCGGCCACCCTTGCGCCGACCTGCGCCAAAGGCCGCAGCCCCACGGTGATCTGCAGCCAGCTTGCCAGCAGCAGCACCGCCCCAAGCAGTCCAAGATAGGGCAACAGATCGCCCAGAAAGCCACGTCGCGCCAGCTCAAGCTCATAGCGATGCGAGGCAACGATGATCCGCAGGGGCACCGGATTGGCGCTTTGGCCGACCATCAGGCTTTGCTCGACAGCCAGCAGCGCCTCACCCTGAGGGCCGGGCAGCGACCGTACCTTGACCTCGCCCGGGGATGGGACGGGTTGACCAGTCACCAGCACATGATCCCAAAGCGAGCGTGAGCGGCGGATCTCATCCCCCAGCTCTACCTGCCAGTAATGGCCAGAGAACGGCTGGTCATATAGCGGGTCTTCGGGCGATTCGCGCAGACGTGGGCCCGAGGCCCCTCCCGGTTGCACCATCGCCGTCAGGGCCAGCGCCCGGGCTTGCAGATCAGCGATGGTGACACGTTCTACATGGCGTTCAAACAGGATCGCCAGGCCAAAGCCGGACAGCGCGAGCGCCAGCGCAATCGCCAGCGCCCCCGCCAGCACCAGCCGCCAGCGGATCGAGCGGATCACGCGCTGCCCTGCATCTGCGCCTCGCCCCCTTCGAGGTGATAGCCAAAACCGCGACGGGTCCCGATCACGCCGGCGCCCAGCTTGCGACGCAACCGGGTAATGATGGCTTCAACAGCATTCAGTTCGCGCGAATCATCGTCGCCGTAAAGATGCTCCAACAGCTCGGTCGGCGGTACGGTGCGATCACGGTTCACGGCAAGATATGCGATCAGCCGGAACTCCAGCGGCGTAACCGACACCGGAATACCGTCGATTGAGGCGGTCATGCGGTTGATGTCCACCGTCAGCCGCCCGATCTGTTGGGTCGCATTGCCCCTTCCCCCAGCTCGGCGCACCAGCGCGCGGGCGCGGGCGATCAGTTCCTCCATACGGAATGGCTTGGGCAGGTAGTCGTCGGCGCCGGCGTCTATACCCTCAACCCGCTCGGTCCAGGCACCGCGCGCGGTCAGGATCAGAACCGGACTTTCGCAACCCTCGGCCCGCCAGCGCTTGAGCACGGTCAGCCCGTCAAGGCGCGGCAGGTTCAGATCCAGCACGATCAGGTCGTAATTCTCGGTGCCGCCGCGAAACCACGCTGTCTCGCCATCGGCCACCAACTCGACAAGAAACCCCGCCGCTTTCAGCGCGCGTTCCAGATCCGCGGCAATCCGCAGCTCATCCTCAACCACAAGGGCGCGCATCAGTCGTCGTCCTCTTCATCATCGCTTTCCTCAAGCTTGATGATGGTGCCGGTCCTGGCATCCATCTCGACCTCGATCAGCCGGCCATCGGTAGTGATGAGTTCGACCTCATAAATCAGCAGGCCATCCTCTTGATCCATTTCGATTTCCGTGACCTGCCCCGGATGGGTTTCTTGCAGCTGCTTCAGCGCCACGGCAAGGGGCAGAATCTCACCACGTTCGACCGCAGCACGGGCGAATTCAAAATCTGGCGTCGAGGAGTCCTGCACGGAATAGACCCCAGCCCGCTGTCCGACCGCGGGCGGTGGCAGAAAAGTCAGAATCAGGATCAGCAGAGCGCATCTTTTCATGGTTCTATTCATAAAGAGAAATCGCTGACATCTGACTGACAAACGGCGGCATCATGCTGTCTTGCGGTTATTCTGCCGCTATGCGGGTTTTCTTTCCTTTCAATACACCTCTGTTTAAGAAAACTGACAGAGTGCTGACAGTTCGGGTCAGATCGTTGTCAGCATGGTTATGGCATTGCTCAGCGATCATCGCGGAACACTACCGCTGCTGGAGCAAAGGAAAGGATTTAGTTCGATGGTACGCAAGATCGGCACTTCTCTCTCGGAACGGTTGACCGGGACCAAATACGGTGACTGGCTGTCGGGCCTGGGCGGCAATGACAAACTGTACGGCCTGGATGGGAACGACACCATGTTCGGCGGTGACGGCAATGACACGATGGAAGGTGGCAACGGCCGTGACAGCCTGAGCGGTGGTAACGGCAATGACCTCCTGCGCGGCGGCAACGACAACGACACTCTTTATGGCGGCAACGGTGACGACCGGCTCAGCGGCGGCAATGGCAATGACGACCTGAACGGTGGCCGCGGTGCTGATTACCTCCACGGCGGCGCGGGCCGGGATGAGCTGGAAGGCGGCGCCGGCAATGACACCTTGGTTGCGGGCGCAGGCAATGATGAGCTGGAGGGAGACGACGGCAATGATCGCCTTTATGGCGGCGATGGAAATGACAAGCTGGAAGGCGGTCGCGGCAATGACGTGCTGAACGGCGGTGCCGGTGCCGATATCTTTGAATTCGAGCGTGGCGACGGCCGTGACATCATCACCGATTTCCAGAACGGTGTTGACCGTCTGGATTTTGATGACTTCAGCCGTGCTCAGGTGCAGGCGGTGATCAAGAACGCCCAGCAGGTTGGCGACGATCTGGTGCTGCGCCTTTCGGCCGACACCACGGTCACCATCCGTGACATGCAACTGGGTCAGCTGGATATGAGCGATTTCATCTTCTGAGATCTGCCCTTCATGTCCTGATGAAATACGCCGCCGCATCCCATTGCGGCGGCGTTCTCATGCGGGCGTTCAGGCCCCCGCGATGCGGATCATGCCGTTGCTGATCATCAGAGGCACCGGGTCAAGTCCGCAATCCGTACCCTGCACCGCCGCGCCGCTTGCGATGTCGAATGTCGCACCATGGACCGAACACATCAGCCGTCTGCCATCGGCCGAAAGGATACTGTCGCCAAGGTGATCCAAGGGCAGATAATGATGCGGGCAAGCGTTCACATAGGCCCGGATCTCCTCGGTTAGCCGCACCAGCAACAGGGGAAAATGCCCATTGTCGCTTTCCACGGTCAGGCAGCGGATACGGTCCAGATCAGCATCGGCACAAATATCGGTGCCTGCAGGCGGGGCCGAGGCATAGTCGCGCCAACTCATCGCTTACTCGGCTGCGTCGATCTTTAGCACGCCGCGGCGGATCTGATCCTCTTCGATCGACTCAAAAAGGGCGCGGAAGTTGCCCTCACCAAAACCGTCGTCACCCTTGCGCTGAATGAACTCGAAAAAGATCGGTCCAATGACGGTCCTGGAAAATATCTGCAACAGGATCCGGGTCATGCCACCGCCCAGAACGCCCTCGCCATCAATGAGGATGCCGTGCTTTTTCATCCGCGGGATCGGCTCTTCGTGGCCTTTGACCCGGCGATGTGACATTTCGTAATAGGTGTCGGGCGGGCCGGGCATGAACTTCATCCCCGCCGCGGCGATGCGATCGGTCGCCGAGTAGATATCCTCGGTGGCGATGGCGATATGCTGGATGCCCTCGCCCTTGTATTCGCGCAAATATTCCTCGATCTGGCTGTGATCATCGGTCGATTCATTGATCGGAATACGGATCTTGCCATCGGGCGAGGTCAACGCCCGGCTGACCAGCCCGGTCTGGCGACCCTTGATGTCGAAATACTTGATTTCGCGGAAATTGAACGTGTCGTGATAGAACTTGTACCAGGTGTCCATATTGCCGCGAATGACATTATGGGTCAGGTGGTCGAGGTAGTAGAAACCGAGCCCCTCGGGACGCGGGTCACGCTCGTCCAGCCAATCGTAATCTGTGTCATAGGCGCTGCCCAAATCACCGTAGCGGTCGACAAAGTACAAAAGCGAGCCGCCAATGCCATAAACCGCCGGAGCGTCGATGGATTTTCCGGAACCGGTATATTCGGTCCCGCCAAGATCCAGCGCCCGTTTCAACGCTACCTGCGCATTCACGACGCGCCAGGCCATCGCCGGGGCGCAGGGGCCGTGCTCACCCACAAACCCCGCAGCATGGCTGTCAGGGTCGGCATTCAGCAGATAGTTGATGTCTCCCTGACGATAGAGGGTGATGTTGCGGCTTTTATGCTTTGCCACCGGGACAAAGCCCATCTGGCGGAAAATGCGGTCCAGAACCTCGGGCTGGGGATGGGCGAATTCGACGAACTCGAAACCGTCGGTTCCGGCCGGGTTGCTGGGGCTGATCGTGGCTTTCGGGGCGTCATGCGGGAACGGACCCATGGCGTCTCCTCCTCTGTTCGCGTCTGTTGGGACAATGATCGCGCATTTTCGATGCAAGAATGGCGCAATATGTGCCATGATCGCGATAAAAAGGCATGAATCGCGCATTACAGGTCAGATCAATGCAAGAAGTTCGCATAGACGGATTCGATATCGCCATACTCAACGCCCTGCAGCGTGACGGGGCGATGACGAATGCCGCGCTGGCCGAACTGGTAAACCTGTCGGCCTCGCAATGTTCACGCAGGCGCGCAGCGCTGGAAGAGGCCGGCGTGATCGAAGGCTATGCCGCGCGGCTGAACCCGCAAAAACTGGGCTTTGGCCTGCGCGCCATCATCCGTGTGAACCTGCGCAGCCATGGCCAGGGCAAAGAGGATGATTTTGCCCGTTTCGTCGCGGCCCATCCGCAGATCCGCTCGGCATTTTCGGTCTCGGGTGATGCGGACTATATTCTTGATGTGCGGGTACGCGATCTGGAGGCATTCTCGGACTTTGTTCATCGTCATCTGCTGCCGCAGCCGCAGGTGGCGCAGGTACGCTCTGAGATCGTCTTGAAGACGCTGAAGGACGATCGCAGCCTCGCGTTGCCTTGATGGGCCGGGGCTTGCCAAGCCACGCGGGCGGGTCGATAAACCGCCCCTCTACCAGCCGCGAGCATCCGCCTTGTCCCAGCGTCCCATCACCACAGTTCCTGCCCTGATCGAGGCCGGACTTGCCCACCCGGATGATGCAGACGCGCTGGATCGGGTGGCAGCCGGGTTTCGCATCCGTGTCTCTCCCGCCATGCGCGGGGCGATGCGCGAGGCGCGCGATGGGGTCGCCGCGCAATTCGTGCCCGACACGCGCGAGCTGAATATCCGTGCCGAAGAGCTGGCCGACCCGATCAGCGATGAAGCCTTCAGCCCGACGCCGGGTCTGACCCATCGCTATCCCGACCGGGTGATCCTGCACATCACCCGGACCTGCGAGGTCTACTGCCGCTTTTGCTTTCGCCGCGAGGTGGTGGGTGAGGAAGGTACCCTGCCCGAGCCTGACCTGGCTGCCGCGCTGGATTATATCGCCCGCACCCCCGCCATTCACGAGGTCATCCTGACCGGCGGCGATCCGATGGTGCTGTCGGCGCGCCGTCTGTCGGCGCTGATGACACGGCTGGAGGCGATCCCGCATATCGACATCGTCCGTTTTCACAGCCGCGTGCCGGTCGTCGCGCCCCAACGTATTGATGCGGCCATGATCGAGGCGCTGCGCCCGGAGCGGCTTGCCGTCTGGGTGGTGCTGCATATCAACCATGCACAAGAGCTGACCGAAGCGGCGCGGGCGGTGCTGGCGCAGCTGGCCGGGGCGGGTATCCCGCTGCTTTCCCAGACCGTCCTGTTAAAGGGCGTAAACGCTGATCCTGAGGTTCTGGCCGGGCTGTTCCGGGCGCTGATCCGCAACCGGGTAAAGCCGTATTACCTGCATCATTGCGATCTGGCGCGCGGCACCAGCCATTTCCGGACCACCATTGCCGAGGGACAGGCGATTATGGCAGCCCTGCGCGGGCGGCTGTCGGGGACCTGTCTGCCGACCTATGTGCTGGATCTGCCGGGTGGGCATGGCAAGGTGCCGTTGGGTCCTGACTATGTCGAGGAAATCGCGCCCGGTCACTATGCGATCCGCGACTGGCGCGGCGAGAGGCACGAATACCGCGATCCGGACGGTTGAGACCGGGGCGCTTCGCCCCCGGACCCCCGAGGATATTTGGCCACGAAAGAAGCACGCGGCCGGGGCGTGTTGCGTCCCGGCCGCTTTTGGTCAGGCAGTGGCGGCGCGCAAGGCTTTGCGGCGCGCCACCCGGGCGCGAATTGCCTCGACATCCGTGATCGGGGTCGCGGCAAAGAGTTCGCGCGTATAGGGGTGTTTGGGATCGGCAAATACCTCGTCGCGGCTGCCCTGCTCGACCGCCTCGCCCTTGTTCATCACCAGCACATCATCGGCGATGTAGCGGACCACCGACAGGTCGTGGCTGATGAAGACATAGGCGAGGTTGAATTCCTCTTGCAGGTCGGCGAGCAGGTTCAGCACCTGTGCCTGCACGGAAAGGTCGAGCGCCGAGACCGGCTCGTCCAGCACAAGAAGCGTCGGGTTCAGCATCAGCGCCCGGGCGATGGCGATCCGCTGGCGCTGCCCACCCGAGAACATATGTGGGTAGCGGTTAAAGACCCCGGCCGGCAGACCGACCTTGACCAGCATCTCTTCGGCGCGGCGCCGCCGTTCGGCAGCGGGCGTGTCGGTGTTCAGAAGCAGAGGCTCCATCAACACGTCGCCAATCTTCTGGCGCGGGTTGAGGCTGCCGTAGGGGTTCTGGAACACCATCTGCACCTTTGAACGCATCTCGCGCGTCGGTCGCTGCTTGCCGATATCGACGGGCTTGCCCTCGATCAGCAGCTCGCCCCCCGAGGCCTGGTCGATCAGCGCAATGATCCGTGCCAGTGTCGATTTACCCGAACCGGATTCGCCGACGATCGCCAGCGTCTTGCCACGCTCGACCGAGAAGCTGATACCCTTGACCGCGCGCACCGTCTTGGCCGCGCGGGTCAGTGAGCCGGGGACGTAATAGTCGCGGATGAGGTTGCGGCCTTCGACGACGCTCATTGCTGCACCTCCGGTTCAAGAAAGCTGCCGACGGTGGGCAGCCGGTCACCGGTGGCATGTTCGGGCAGAGCCGAGAGCAGTGCACGTGTGTAGGGGTGCGAAGGTGCCTCGAACAGCGTGAGTACGTCGGCCTCTTCCATCTTTTTGCCCTTGTATTGCACCTGGACGCGGTCTGCCGTCTCGGCCACCACGCCCATGTCATGGGTGATGAGGATCAGCGCCATGCCAGTCTGTTCCTGCAGCTTCATCAGCAGATCGAGGATCTGTTTCTGAATGGTCACATCCAGCGCCGTCGTCGGTTCGTCTGCGATCAGCAGCCGCGGATTGGTGGCGATGGCCATGGCGATCATCACCCGCTGGCACTGGCCGCCCGACATCTGATGCGGATAGCTTCTGAGTTTTTCCTCGGGTTCGGGAATACCGACCTGCTGGAAAAGCTCAAGCGCACGGGCCCGCGCCGCGCGACGCGAAAGACCGGCATTGTAACGCAGCACCTCTTCGATCTGGTAGCCGGTGGTAAAGCTGGGGTTCAGCGAGGCGATCGGTTCTTGAAAGATCATGGTGATCTCGCGGCCGATAATGCTGCGCCGCTGGCGCGGTGTCATGCGCAGCAGGTCCTTGCCGTCAAAGGTCATCTCATCGGCGGTGATGGTGGCGATGTCGGGCAAAAGCCCCATTGCCGCCAGCATCGACACCGATTTACCCGAGCCGGATTCGCCGACGATGGCGAGAACCTCGCCCTTGTCCACAGTCACGTCGATACCATCGACCGCGGTGAAGCTGCCGGCCGAGGTGGCAAAACGCACCGTCAGGTTGCGGATGTTCAAAAGCCCCATCGGTCAGCTCCGCTTTAGTTTCGGGTCAAGCGCGTCGCGCAGACCGTCGCCCATCAGGTTGATCGCCAGCACCGAAACGAGGATGGCGAGACCGGGGAAGGTGACGACCCACCAGGCGCGCAGGATGAATTCGCGCGCCTCGGCCAGCATGGTGCCCCATTCCGAGGCCGGCGGCTGCGCCCCCATGCCAAGGAACCCCAGCGCGGCCGAATCGAGCACCGCCGAGGAAAAGCTTAGCGTTGCCTGCACGATCAGCGGCGCAAGGCAGTTCGGCAGGATGGTCTTGACCATCAGCCGCAGGTTCGAAGCCCCTGCGACCCTGGCGGCGGTGACATATTCGCGCGCCTTTTCCCCCATCACCGCGGCGCGGGTCAGGCGCGCAAAATGCGGTTGATAGACTATGGCGATGGCGATCATCGCATTGGTCAGCCCCGGGCCCAGTACCGCAACCAGAACCAGCGCCAGCAAAAGCGATGGAAAGGCCAGCACGACATCCATCACCCGCATGATGACGGTATCGACCCAGCCGCCGAAAAAGCCTGCGACAAGGCCGATGATAATGCCGCCAACAAGGGCGATCGAGACAACGACAATGCCGATGAACAGCGAATATTGCGCGCCATAGATCAGCCGCGACAGCATGTCCCGGCCGACTGCATCAGTGCCCAGCAGAAATTCGGCCCGGCCGCCTTCTTGCCAGAACGGCGGCACCAGCAGCGCGTCGCGGTATTGATGGGTCGGATCATGCGGCGCCAGCAGCGGCGCAAAGATGGCCGTCAGCACCAGAATGGCAAACACCACAAGGCCGATCACCGCGCCCCGGTTCTGGCTGAAGTAGAACCAGAACTCCTTGAGCATCCGGCGGCGGATGGCCGCATCCGAAATCTTGACTGCGGTATCGGTCATTTGTGCCGGATCCTCGGGTTGATAAGACCATAGGTCAGGTCGACGAGCAGGTTCACGATCATCACGATGGCGGCGATCAGCAACAGGCCCGACTGCACCACCGGATAGTCGCGGCGCGAGATTGAATCGATCATCCACTTGCCAATGCCGGGCCAGGAAAAGATCGTTTCAGTCAGGATAGCGCCGGCCATCAGAACCCCGATCTGCAGGCCGATGGTGGTCACGACCGGGATCATCGCATTGCGCAGCGCATGGACGCCGATCACCCGACGGGGCGACAGGCCCTTGGCGCGGGCGGTGCGGACGTAATCCTCACCCATCACCTCAAGCATGGCCGAGCGGGTCTGCCGTGCAATCACCGCAAGCGGAATGGTCGCCAGCACGATCGAAGGCAGGATCAGGTGGCTGACCGCCGAGGCAAAGGCGCCCTTCTGACCCGACAGCAGGCTGTCGATCAGCATGAAGCCCGTTACCGGCGGGAAGAAATACATCAGCGAGATACGGCCCGATACCGGGGTCCAGCCCAGCACGCCCGAGAACAGGATGATAAGCAGCAGCCCCCACCAAAAGATGGGCATCGAAAACCCGACCAGCGCCGCGGTCATCGACAGCTGGTCAAACCACGAACCGCGCTTGATCGCAGCGATGACCCCGACGGGCACGCCGATTGCCGTGGCGATGATGATCGCGACCAGCGCCAGTTCGACCGTGGCCGGGAACAGCGCCAGAAATTCGTTCAGAACCGGCTTTTTCGTCACCAGCGAATTGCCGAGATCGCCCTGCAGCAGGTTGCCGATATAGTGGAGATATTGCTGCCAGATCGGCTTGTCATAGCCAAGCTGGGCCGCGATCTGGGCATAACGTTCGGGCGAGACGCCGCGTTCGCCGGCCATCAGCAGCACCGGATCGCCGGGCAGCAGGCGGATAAAGCCAAAGGCTACCAGCGTGATCCCGAACATGGTTGGGACCAGGTAGAGCAGTTTCTTGAGAATGAATCTGAGCATCGAACCTTAACCTGATGGCCGTGCAGGGGGGATTCCCTGCACGGCCAAGCATTTCAATCCGGGGAAATGGCCTTATTCGGTCAGGTCCACGGCTTCGAAGGTGTAGTCACCCAGCGGCGACTGGACGAAACCGGTCACATTCTTGGCCATCGGCACATATTGCGTCGAGTGAGCAAGCGTGGCCCAGGGAGCCTCGCGTTTGAAGATGACCTGAGCTTCTTCGTACAGCTTCACGCGCTCTTCGTGATCCGAGCTGCTCTTGGCTTTGGCAAGAATGTCCGAGAACTCTTCGTTGCACCAGAACGAACGGTTCGCACCACCCGGGTTGGCCCCGGCGCAGGACAGCAGAACCGACAGGAAGTTGTCGGGGTCGCCGTTGTCACCCGTCCAGCCCAGGATGACGGCGCCCTTGCGGCCCTCTTCCATGGATTTCTTGAGGTATTCGCCCCATTCGTAGCTGACGATATCAACCTTGACGCCAACCTTGGCAAAGTCGCTTTGCATCACCTCGGCGGCGCGGCGGGCGTTTGGCATATAGGGACGCTGGACCGGCATGGCCCAGATTTCCATGGTCAGATCCTTGACGCCGGCTTCCTCAAGCATCTTTTTGGCGGCTTCGGGATCGTATTTGTCGTCCTCGATCGTGTCGTTATAACCCCACATGGTCGGCGGGATCGGGTTCTTGGCGACGACGCCGCTGCCCTGATAGACGGCCTCGACCAGCGCCTGCTTGTCCATGGCCATGTTCAGCGCCTTGCGGACCTGCGGGTTGTCAAAGGGCGCGACCGTGGTGTTATAGGCCAGATAGCCGACGTTCAGACCGGCCTGCTCGTCCATCTTGAGGTTCGGATCGGCACGGATTTCGTCCAGATCAGCGGGCGCGGGATAAGGCATCAGATGGCATTCGCCAGCCTTAAGCTTTTGCAGCCGCACCGAGGCGTCGGGGGTGATGGCAAAGACCAGATCGTCGATCTTGGGCGCCTCGCCCCAGTAATCGGCGTTTTTCTGGTAACGGATCACCGCATCTTTCTGATAGGCCACAAACTTGAAGGGGCCGGTGCCGATGGGCGTGTTGTTCAGATCCTCGCGGGTGCCAGCGGCTTCCAGCGTATCGGCATATTCCTTGGAGACGATCGAGACGAAGGGCATCGCCACATTGGCGAGGAAAGGCGCCTCGGGCTGGTTAAGGGTGAACTTCACCGTGTAATCATCGACTTTCTCGATGGACTTGATCAGCTTGTCCATCTCCATCGACGAATAATATTCGTAGGTGATCCCGGCCATATACTCATGCCAGGGATGGTCGGCATTGGCCTGACGCTCAAAGGTAAAGATCACGTCGTCGGCGTTAAACTCGCGCGAGGGGGTGAACTTGTCGTTCGAGTGGAACTTGACGCCCTTGCGCAGGTGGAAGGTATATTCCAGCCCGTCCTCGGACACCTCCCAGCTTTCGGCGAGGGCCGGCTCGATCTCGGTCGTGCCGGGCTTGAACTGCACCAGGCGGTTATAAACCGCATGGCCCGAAGCGTCGAAGGTCGTCCCCGAAGTATAGGGCGCGGGGTCGAACCCTTCGGGCGAACCTTCCGAGCAATAGACGAAAGTCTTGGCGTGCAGCGGCGCAGCCGCCATCAGCGCAAAAGCCGACGCCGCGAGCAGGCGGGTGGAGAAGAGCGACATAATGCCTCCCATGTCTTGAGATATACCCTGATGCAAACGAATCTGCCTGACAGGTCAAGTGCTCTGCCTGCATTTGGCGTCATTATGACATAATAACGCAGCGAAACGCCGAAATCAGCCCGATTATTTCGGCGTTTCGCCAAGAGAACGCGGCGGAGGAGAGGATATCCGCGTCCTCTAAACACCCCGGTTCAATTTTTCGGGGCGTTGTCGCGCTGCCAGATCCAGTCGTGATCGGGATGATTCTCATAGCGCCATTTGCGGATCGGTCCTGCCATGACGTTCAGGTAATACATCTCATAGCCATAGGGCACGCCGCAGGGGTGATGCCCACGCGGTACCAGCACCACATCATGGTTCTGGACCGCCATGGTCTCATCAAGGCTGGCATCATCGGTAAAGACGCGCTGGATGCCATAACCCTGCGCCGGATTCAGCCGGTGATAATAGCTTTCCTCAAGATAGGTCATCCGGGGAAAATCATCTTCATCATGGCGATGCGGCGGATAGCTCGACCAGTTTCCATCCGGGGTAAAGACCTCGGTAACCAGAAGGCTGTCGCAGTAATCTTCGGCCTCCATGGCGATATTGTTGATAAAGCGGGTATTCGCGCCCTGTCCGCGCTGGGTCAGGGTGATACCTTCGGGACCGATACGGCGGGGCGCATGACCGCCCTTGCCGGGGGCCAGGCAGACGGCCAGCGTCAGCGGCGTGGTCGCCTCGGCCCTCCATTCGCTGCCATCGGGCAGATACAGGCAATGGGGCGGTGTCTTTTCAAAGACGTCCATCCGCTCGCCCATCTCACCCCAATCCTGACCGGCGCCGCTGACGCGGGCCTTGCCTTCGACGATGACAAGGATCGCTTCATTGCCACCAGTCTGCCCGCTGGCCACCTCGCCCGGCTCAAGCCGCCACAGATCAAAGCCGACATAGGACCAGCCCGCATTTTCGGGGGTGATATGGTGGACAAGACCGTGCTGGCCGGCCGGTTTACGCAAGAGTTTCATCAGTCCTCGCCGCGGTTCAGAAAAAGCGTCACGAAAAGATAGATCCCCGCCGCCCCGAACAGGATTGCCCAGAAGATCGAGCCGGTAGACAGCTCGACCCCAGCCCAAAGCAGAGGCAGCAGGGCACAAAGGACACGGACCCAGAGGGGGCGGAAAAACGGGTGTTTCGGATCGACCAGCATGGCCCCGAGTCTAGTGCAGCCCGGCGGCCTGCGCCATGTCCTTAAGCGCCCTCAGCCCCATCGACTGATATTCCAGCGGGTTGCGCTTTTCGGGGTCCTGTTCGGCCTCGATCACCAGCCAGCCGCCATAGCCGGCCTCGGCAAGGATGCGCAGCAACGGCTGAAAGTCGATCGCGCCTTCGGGGTCGCCCGGCACGGTAAAGGCCCCGGCCAGAACGCCCTGAATAAAGCTCATATCCTCGGCGCGTACGGCTTCGGTCACCGGGCGACGGATGTTCTTGGCGTGGAAATGCGCAACACGGGCGACATGTTTACGCAGGACCGCCTCGGGATCACCACCGCCAAAGGTGCAATGCCCCGTATCAAACAGCAGATGCGTTGCCGGACCGGTCGCAGCCATGAAGGCGTCGATCTCTTCAGGGCTCTCGACCACGGTGCCCATGTGGTGGTGATAGGCCAGCGTGATGCCTTCATCTGCCAGATAGCGGGCGAACTCTTCCATCTTGCGGCCGAACCCGGCCATCTCAGCGTCCGACAGGCGCGGGCGGGCATTGACCGGGGTGTCAGGGCTGCCGTGAACGGTATTCGAGCATTCGCAGACGATGCAGACCCTGCAGCCATTGGCCTTGAGCTTGGCCAGATGCCCCTGCACCGCCGCGATCTCTTCACCGACCGAGCGGGTCAGCAGCGAGGTCGAATACCAGCCCGAGATGAACTTCAGCCCATAGCTGCCCAGAAGCTCCTTGAGCGCGGCCGGATCATCGGGCCAGCGATGGCCATTCTCGATCCCGTCAAAGCCGATGATCTGGCCCGCTTCATGCAGGATCTGCTCGGTCGGGATATGGGCGCCGATGCGCTGGTCATCGTCATTGGCCCAGGCGATGGGGTTGGTGCCGAAAAGGATCATTCCTGTAAACCTCAGTTCGCAATCTGCTGTTTTTGCAGCCAGGTTTCATATTGTTCGCGAGCCGCCCTAAGCTTGTCAGATGCTCCGACCCCGGGGACGGCGACGTCCCACCAGTGACCTGCACCGGCAAGACCATCGCCGGGGCCGGGCTCGGCGGTGGTGTCGATAACGATGACCGTGGGAATGTTGCGCCCGCGTGCCGCAGCGATCTGGGCCTCAAGATCACTGATCCCCTGCGCCTTCACCGCATGTGCCCCCATCGAGGCAGCATGGGCGACAAAGTCGATCTGCGGCTGCTCTTCGACATTGCAGTCCACATACATGTTGTTGAACTCTTCCCCCCCGCAGGCGATCTGCAGCCGGTTGATGCAGCCGTAGCCACGGTTATCGGTCAGCACGACGGTAAATGGCACCTTCAGCATCACAGCCGTCGCCAACTCGCTGTTGGCCATCATATAGCTGCCATCCCCGACAAAGCAGACCACCTCGCGGTCGGGCAAAGCAAGCTTCAGCCCCATGGCCCCGGCAATCTCATAGCCCATGCAGGAATAGCCGTACTCCATATGATAACCGCCCTGCGAGGGTTGCCACAGCAGCTTCAGCGCCCCGGGCATGGTGCCAGCCGCGCACATGGCGATTGCTTCGGGTGCCGCACGCTGAACCGCGCCGATGACCTGAGCATCGGTCGGCAGCGCATTCCCCTCGGCAGGTGCGGCGCAATGGGCATCGACCGCCGCAAGCCAATCAGCGCGCAGCCTGGGATCGGCGTTGCCGGCGCGATAATCGCCAAGCAGCGCGCCCAGCTTCTCCAGCGCGACCTTCGCATCCGCGACCAGAGCGGTCGCGCCATGCTTGCCCGCGTCATAGGGCTGAACGTTGATCGATACCAGGCGTCGGGCAGGATTGGCAAAAAGCGCCCAGGAGCCAGTGGTGAAATCCTGAAACCGGGTGCCGATGCCGATAACCAGATCCGCCTCGGCCGCCAGCGCATTCGCCGCCGCCGAACCATCGACACCGACAGCGCCATAGTTCATCGGATGCGCCTGGGCCAAAGCCGATTTGCCGGCCTGGGTCTCGATCACCGGGATACCGTGATGCGAGGCAAAATCCGCCAGCACCGCCTCTGCCCCCGAATAAATCACCCCACCCCCACAGACGAACACCGGCGCACGCGCAGCACGGATCAGCTCCGTAACTTCGGCCAGTTCACCCGCATCGGGTTCAGGCCGGCGGATATGCCAGACTTTCGGCTCAAAGAACCCCAGCGGCCAGTCAAAAGCCTCGGCCTGCACGTCCTGACAAAAGGCCAGCGTGACCGGCCCGCAATTTGCCGGATCAGTCATCACCCGCAGCGCGCGCGGCAAAGCAGTCAACAGCTGCTCAGGACGCTGGATACGGTCGAAATAGCGGCTGACCGGGCGGAAACAGTCATTGGCGCTGACCGTGCCATCGTCGAAATCCTCGACCTGCTGCAACACCGGATCAGGACGACGCCCCGCAAAGACATCGCCGGGAATGAACAGCACGGGCAGGCGGTTGACATGGGCCAGCGCGGCTGCAGTGACCATATTGGTTGCCCCCGGCCCGATCGAGCTTGTGACCGCCATGGCACGACGTCGCTTCTTGGCCTTGGCATAGGCGATGGCAGCATGTGCCATGGTCTGTTCGTTCTGGCCGCGCCAGGTCGGCAGCGCGTCGCCGATGCCATGCAGCGCCTCACCAAGGCCCGCCACATTGCCATGACCAAAGATCGCCCAGACACCCTCGATGAAACGCTCGCCCTCTTCGGTCATCTGCACCGACAGCCAGCGCGCCATGGCCTGGGCTGCGGTCAGCCGGATCGTCTCGCTCATGCCTTCTCTCCTTGGCGCGGACCCGTGCCCATGGCGCGCGCCCTGTCTGCTTCTTTCGTGCCCAAATATCCCGGGGTGAATTGGCCGCAGGCCAAGAGGGGCAGAGCCCCTCCCCTGCAGCCGCGCCTCACCCCGCTCATGCAGCGACCCCGGCGCCCGTCCGGGCCTGATCCCAAAGCGCGCAAAGCCGCCCATAGCGACTGACCATTTCGGCTACCGCCCCGGCATCGTCGCAACGCCCGACAAGCCAGTCGCGCGCCACCGAGCCAAAGATCGTCCGCCCGACAGCAAAGCCGCGAACCAGCGGATATTGCGCCGCCTTGGCAAAACTGGCCGCAAGCTCACCCTCAGGGGCGTCCAGCCCCAGCACGACGATGCCGCGCAGCCAGGGATCATATTCCTCAATCACTGCGACCGCCTGCTGCCAGGCAGCATCGCTTTGCAAAGGCTCAAGCTTCCACCAGTCGGGATAGACCCCGATCTCATACCAGCGCCGGATCAGCGTCGCCGTGGTGCCGTCATCGACCGGCCCGACCTTCGAGGGGATGACCTCCAGCAGGAACTCCAGATCATTGGCCCTGGCCGCCTCGTAAAGCCGGGTAATGGTCGCCTCCTGATCGGCACGCATCGCAGCATCGTCGTCCGGG
Organism: Paracoccus sp. TRP; assembly: GCF_000185925.1. NCBI lineage: Bacteria > Pseudomonadati > Pseudomonadota > Alphaproteobacteria > Rhodobacterales > Paracoccaceae > Paracoccus > Paracoccus sp. TRP. The sequence continues at coordinate 24,175 of NZ_AEPN01000011.1, forward strand.
TGGCAAAAGCACAGCACCTTGACCACCTGACCCGCAGGCCATTCCGACAATCCCTGACAGGCCGCGCCCAGATCGGGCTCAAGCCGCAGGGGACGCGAGCCCGGCCATTCGCAGGGCCGCCCGACCCAAAGCCCGGTACCTGCCGATGCATGCAGCGCCTGCCGGCCCAGACGGTCGTCGCAAAGGATACCATAGCCAGGACGGCCGCCCTGCACCTCCAGTGCCGCCTTCAGGCAAAGCTGCTTGAAGGCACCGATCCGTTCGGGCGTCGCGCCCTCCAGCTCTTCAAGCTGGATACGGTGGTCAAAGGCAAAGGCGCGGATATCGCCTTCAAGCGGCGGCAGATTGGTGGCGCGATGGACCCGCTCCAGCTCTGCGTCCTTGCGCAGCGCCCGCTCGCGTATACCGCGCTTAAGAAAGAACTTCAGCTCATCAAGACTTGGATAGGCCGGGGTGCAGCCATGGCGGCTGACCGCAAAGGCCCCGCAGGCATTGGCATATTCCAGCGCCCGTGACCAGCTTTCGCCATCAAGCCAGCCTTTGAGCAGACCCGACATGAACCCGTCGCCCGCACCAAGGACGTTAAAGACCTCGACCGGAAAGCCCGGACCGGTCACGCCGCTGTCCCAGCCCTCGACCGCGCCTTCAAAGGCCACCGCTCCGGCCGCGCCGCGCTTGCACACCAGCACCGCCGGCGTCAGTGCACGCACCGCGCGCAGCGCCGTCAGCGTGTCGGTCGAGCCACCGGCGATGTGGAATTCCTCCTCGGTGCCGACGATCAGATCGAACAGCGGCAGATGGGCCTGCAGCTTGGCCGTTACCTTGTCGCTTGCGATAAAGCGGTTCTCGCCGTCGCCATGACCCGAAAGACCCCAGAGGTTCGGGCGATAGTCGATATCCAGCGCCGTCTGCCCCCCGTGCTGACGTGCCAGCCGCAGCGCCCTGAGCACCGCAGCCTCGGTGCGCGGGTGGCTCAGATGGGTGCCGGTCGCGACGACCGAACGGGCCTCGGCGACAAAGGCTTCATCGATATCTTCTTCGCTCAGCGCCATATCGGCGCAATTCTCGCGATAAAAGATCAGCGGGAACTGCTCTTCGTCGCGAATGCCCAGCAGGACCAGCGCCGTCAGCCGCTCGGGGTCGGTTTTGACCCCGCGCACATCGACACCCTCGCGTATGAGTTCCTCGCGGATAAAGCGGCCCATATGCTCATCACCGACCCGGGTGATCAGCGCCGAGCGCAGCCCCAGACGCGCCGTGCCGCAGGCCATATTCGTCGGAGACCCGCCGATATACTTGTTAAAGGAGCGCATGTCCTCAAGCCGCCCGCCGACCTGAGCGCCATAAAGATCAACTGAACTGCGGCCAATCGTGATAATGTCAAGACGATGCGTCATGCCCCTGCCTCCTGAGCCTGGCCAACTGCCTGCCGCACCAGCGCCATGCTTTCGCGCAGCGCCGTCTCGATATCATCAAGGGCGTGAACCTCGGGCGCGAAGGGTTCAAAGCTGACCGGACCGTCATAGCCATCAGCCAGCAGCGCGCGCAGCTGCGCCACATTTTCAAGCCGGTCGTCGCCATCGACAAGCACGCGATGTGGGTCAAGCATCTGATCGGCCGCAAGGGCCGGATCGGTCACGCCCGAGATATGCACAAGCCCGGTGCGATGGGGAAAGAATTCGGTTTCCCCCGCCAGATGATGGTGGAAGGTGTCATGCAGCAGGCCGAACGCCTCGAACCCTCCGGCCTCGGTGATCGCGGCTATGGCATCGGCCTTGCGCCTGAGCGAGCTTTGCGGAAAGCCCAGCGGCTCGACCAGCCCGGTCAGGCCGCGAGGCTGCAGGATTTCGCGCAGCCGGTCCAGTGCCTCGACCGTGCGGGAATGCGCGATCGGGGAGCCATCGTTCAGCGGGCAAAGCACCAGCGCCCTGGCCCCTGCCCCGGCCGCGAAATCTGCCAGACGCCCGGCGCGGCTGGCCAGATCGTCGCTCCACCGGTTAAAGGGGTAAAGCGCGTTGACCGACAGGATGGTCAGGCCGGCATCACCTGCCAGCCGCGCGACCTCGGCCGGGTTCTTGCCAGTCACATCGGGCAGGTCGTTGCGGATCTCGACCTCGGAGCAGTCAAGCTTGCGTGCAAGGGCAAAGAACTGCGCCAGCGACAGACGCGGAGCGACGATATGGTTCAGGGCAAAGCGCATGACCGGACCTCAGGCGTAAAGAGAGGGACGAACGGGCAGGTCGATGCTGACCGCCTGACCCTCGGCCTCTTGCGCGGCGACACAGGCATCGGCGGTCACGGCGGCGACATAGCCATCCCATGCGGTCGGCCCTGCTGCGGTACCCTGCGCGGCTGCTTTCAGGAAATCGGCCAGTTCATAATCATAGCTGTCGATAAAGCGATCCTTCCAATCCATCAGGATCGGCTGGCCCAGCACCGCACCCGAACGGGTCTGAATGCCCATCGGCTCGGGCAGGCGGGCGATGCCGTCCTCGCCCACGATCTCGCACTGGATGTCGTAACCGTAGTGGCAGTTCACAAAGATCTCGACGTCGATCACCACGCCGCCTGCGGTTTCCAGCACCACGACCTGAGGATCGCGCAGTTTTTCATGGGCGCGCGGGCTCTTGCGCGGAAAGAAAACGCGGGCGCTGGTGTAATCGTCATCAAGCAGCCAGCGCAGCACATCGATTTCATGGATCAGCGTGTCATGGATCGCCATGGGCGTAACATAGTTTTCACCCACCCGCGGGTTACGATGCGCGGCATGAACCATCAAAGGCGCGCCGGTGACCTCGCTGACCGCCTTTTTCAGCGCGACATAGCCCGGGTCATAGCGACGCATGAAGCCGACCTGCACCAGCCGCTTGCCAGCAGCCTGTTCGGCCTCGACGATGCGGCGCGCACCTTCTGCGGTGGTGGCCAGCGGCTTTTCACAAAAACAGGGCTTGCCGGCAGCGACGGCGGCCAGGACATATTCCTCATGCGTCTGGCCCCAGGAGCAAACCAGGACCGCATCGACATCCGCGTCGCGGATCAGCGCATGGGGGTCGTCAAAGATGCGCGCTTCGGGCGCATATTGGCGCTGGCAGGTTTCGGCATTGGCGCGGTTGACATCATTCAGCGCCGTGACCCGCGCGCCGGCAAGCACCTCATTGATGCGCCGGGTATGGTCCTGGCCGATGGCACCGGTGCCGATCACTCCGATCTTCAGGGTCATTGTCATTTGCTCCAATAGGTGTCGATGTAGCGCTGCATTTCACGGCGCATGAACTTGCCGGATTCGTCTGCGCGGTCTTCCCAGGCAAAGACGCAGGCGGTCATGATGCCGTCAAAACCGATCTCGGCCAGAGTGGCGAAAAAGTCGTCCCAGGGCACCTCGCCCTGACCGATATCAAGATGCTGGTGGATACGCGCCTGGGTCCCGGGCGGGTTCATGATGTAGCGCAGACCGGAGCTGGCGCGATGGTTGAAGGTGTCGCCGACATGGACATGAGCCAGCACATCGGCAGCCTCGCGCAGCATCGCCCGGGTGTCATCGCCGAAATAGAACGTATGGGGCGCGCAATACAGGAACCGGACACGCGGGCTGTTCACCGTGCGGATGATATCAAGCGCGGGTTGCAGCGTCTCACACCAGTCCTCGGGGTGGGGCTCGATGTTGAGGCTGATCCCTTCACGTTCAAGGACCGGGACCAGCTCTTCCATCGAGCGCCACCAGGCATCCTCACACGCTTCGATCATGCTGCCGGTATGGCAGCAGTAGCACGAGCCCTTGTCGGGATGCGGGCCGCGGCCGAATTCGCTGTTCATGGTATCTACGCCCAGCTCGACGGCGATTTCGATGGCGCGCTTCCAATGGCGGACGGCGGCCTGCCGCTCGGTCTCGTCATTGCTGGCCCAACGATACATGGGCAGCAGGCTGGCGATGCCGACATCCGCATCCTTCAGTGCCTTTTTCAGCGTCCTGATGCGGTCGGGAAAGACGCGCGGGGCCTTGAACCATTCCAGAAAGTCGCCACGCGGGGACAGTTCGATCCAGTCAAAGCCAAGCTCTTTGACCTTGGCCGGGATCTGCTCCAGCGGCAGATGGCGGTGCATGAAGGGGTCGATGGCAATTTTCATGACGTCCTCAGAATAAGACGGGCTGGCCGGTGCGGGCCGAGCGCGCCATACCGTGAATGATCCGCTCGATCGTCAGACCGGCGGTGAAATCGGGCCATGCGGAGGTGCCGCCGGCAATGGCCTGACGCAGCATCTCGGCCTCGACCACCTTCTGTTCGTTAAAGCCAAAGTTATGGCCCGCGGCGGGACAGAAGGCGGCAAAGCCAGGCTGCGCCGGACCTGTCAGGATGCGGCGGAAACCGTCGGTCTCGGCCTGCCCGGGCTGATAAAGCCACAGCTCATTCATCCGCTCCTGATCGAAACGCAGCGTGCCTTCGGTGCCATGCACCTCCCACGCAAGACGGCAGCGATAGCCACGCGCCACCCGCGAGCATGAAAATTCGCCCGAGGCGCCCGAGGTAAAGCGGATCAGAGCCTGTGCCTGATCCTCATTCTCGACCGTGGCGGTACCGCCCTGATGCGGGCGTTCGGTCACGACCGTATCCATCTGCGCCTGCACACGCGCGACCGGCCCCATCAGCGCAAGCATGACCGAGACCAGATGGCAGCCAAGATCCCCCAGCGCGCCAAGACCGCCCTCGGCCCGGGTCAGCCGCCAGCTCCAGGGCAGCTCGGGGTCGGCCATGTAATCTTCGTCATAGACGCCCCGGAAATGGATCGGACGGCCAATCGCACCCTGCGCCACCAGATCAGCGGCAGCGCGGAACGCGGGTGAGCGGGTGTAGTTATACCCAAGGATCGTTACCCGGCCCGCGGCACGGGCGGCAGTCTCCATCGCCTCGGCATCCTCGACGGTCAGGGCCATCGGCTTTTCCAGCCAGACATGCTTGCCAGCGGCCAGCGCCGCCTCGGCCATCTCGCGGTGCCTCCCGTTCGGCGTGGTGATCGAGACGACATCGACCGCCGGATCGGTCACCGCCGCGCGCCAGTCGCCGGTACCGCGTGCGAAGCCAAAGGCCGAGGCGAGTTCCGCCGCCCGTTCGGCCGGCGTATCGGCCAGCACCTCAAGCCGGGGCGGCATGCCGCCAAAGGCCGTGGCCAGATTGCGCCAGGCCATCGCATGGCACTTTCCCATGAACCCGGTGCCGATCAGGGCGACACCGAGTGACTTTTGCGTTGCGGTCATGCTGGTTACTCGTAGTTCGAGATATTCTCGGGGGTGACGGGTTCGAAGGGCACCCAGATGTTGCGTTCAGGCTTTTCACCACGGGCCATGGCCAAGGCTGTCTGGACGGCGACCTCACCCTGACGGGTGGCGTTTTGATAGACGGTCACGTCCAGATCCCCGGCCCGCATCGCCGCCAGCCCGTCGGGCGTTGCGTCGATACCGGCGACGACGACCTTTTCCATGGCGACGCCCGCAGCCTTGAGCGACTGAATTGCGCCGATCGCCATCTCATCATTGTTCGAGATGATCGCATCAAATGCGACGCCCGAGCTTAGCCAGTTGGTCGTGATGTCCTGACCTTGCGTGCGGTTCCAGTTGCCGACCTGCTTGTCGACGATCTGCATCCCCGAACATTCCGGAGTGGCGATAACCTCTTCGATATCGCGGGTGCGGACGGCCGAAGCCTCGTTTTCCAAGGGACCCATCAGCACCAGCACATTGCCCTTGCCGCCCAGCAGCTTGCAGACCTCGCGCGTTTGCATGGTGCCGCTTTCGATCTCATTCGAGCCGACAAAGCTGGTCCCTTCGGGCAGGGCTTCGTGGTTGATCGGCGGGTGGTTCACATAGACCAGCGGCACGCCCGCATCGACGGCCGCCTGCGTCATCGCCGGGGTCGCCGCGCCATCGACGGCATTGACGATGATCGCATCGACGCCATTGGCGATAAAGTTCTGGACCTGATTTTGCTGGCGGGCAACGTCAAGCTGCGCATCCTCAAGGATCAGTTCGGCGCCGTCCTTGCCCGCCTGATCCTTGATGCCGTTCAGCAGGATGGTCAGGAACGGGTTGTCAAAGCTGGTCATGGCGACCCCGATCCGGGTCTCTCCGGCCCATGCCGGAGAGGTCAGCCCAAGGATCAGCGCCATCGCGGTCAGGCTTTTCATCATTGCCCCTCCCTCAGACTTTCTTGCGTTTTTTCTGGCGATAGACGTCGGCGACGACCGCCGCGACGATGATCACGCCCTTGATCATTTCCTGATAGTAGGCGTCGAGCCGCAGGAAGGTGAAACCCGAGATGATGACGCCAAAGATCACCATGCCGATCATCGTGCCCAGGATCGAACCGCGCCCGCCGGTCAGCGACACGCCGCCGATCACGGCCATGGCGATGGCGTCAAGTTCGTACATCGTACCCATGCCGGCCTGTGCCGTCAGGCCGCGCGCCGCAACCACGATCCCCGCCAGCGCCGACAACAGCCCGGCGATGGCATAGATGCGCACCAGCTGACGTTCGACATTGATGCCCGAGACGCGGGCGGCCTGCGGGTTCGCACCGATCGCATAGGTGAACTTGCCATAGCGGGTATAGCGCAGCGCAATGTGAAAGATCAGCGACACCGCAAGAAAGATGAACACCGGCATCATGCCCCGGCCGATGGCCGCAAAGCCGTCCGAGGGAAAGCTGATCGGCTGACCCTTGGTGTACCATTTGGCAAAGCCGCGCGCCGTCACCATCATGCCCAGGGTGGCGATGAAAGGCGGGATCTTGGTATAGGCGATCAGTGCACCGTTGATCATGCCGCAGATCAGGCCGAACAACAGACCGACCGCGACCGGGATGATCACCGGCAGACCCGTCAGGTCGGGATAGACCGCGCGTTCATATCCGGCAGCCTGTGCAAGGCTCATTGAAATCATCGCGGTTGCCCCGACGATCGAGCCCGAGGACAGGTCGATCCCGCCCGAGATGATGACCTGCGTCACCCCGATGGCGATGATGCCCACCACCGAAACCTGCAGGATCATGATAGAGAGCCGTTGCCAGTTGCCCAGAAACGACTGACCCTGTGTGATCCAGCCCAGAATTTCAAAGGTCAGGCAGATCCCGACCAGAACCAGAAGGATGTTCAATTCCGCCATCATCGGGCGGTGCCGGCGCTGCGGCGTGGCCATGCTTGCGTCTGACATGGTGTCCTCTTGTTACTTGGCGGCCAGCGACATGATCTTGACCTGATCAGCCTCGGCCCGGTCGAGAAAGCCCGACACATGACCTTCATGCATGACCATGATGCGGTCGCTCATGCCCAGCACTTCGGGCATTTCCGACGAGATCATGATGACGGCCACGCCCTGTGCGGCCAGATTGGTGATCAGGCGGTGGATCTCGGATTTCGCGCCCACGTCGATCCCGCGCGTCGGCTCATCAAGGATCAGGATGCGCGGCTCGGTCAGCAGCCAGCGCGCGATCAGCAGTTTCTGCTGGTTGCCGCCCGACAGGTTCTCGACCGTTTCGTGCAGACTTGGGGTCTTGACCCGCAGCTTGCGCGCCATTTCCTCGGCCTTTGCGGTGATGGTCTTGCGGTCGATAAAGCCGTTTTTGACGTGGTTGCGGGTGATCAGCGCCGACTGGATGTTTTCAAGACAGTCGAGGATCAGGAAACAGCCCGTCTCTTTGCGGTCCTCGGTCAGGAAGGCCATGCCATGCGCCATCGCGTCCGAGGGGCAGGTGATGCGTACATGCCGCCCGTCGATCAGAATGTCGCCGATGGGCGCGGGATGAACCCCAAAGATCGCCTCGGCCACATTCGAGCGTTTCGAGCCGACAAGCCCGGCGATGCCCAAGATCTCGCCCGCGCGGACGTGAAAGCTGACATCATCGAACACGCCCGGCAGGGTCAGGTTGCGCACCTCAAGGACGGTGTCGCCGATGGGGCAATCGACCTTGGGGAACATATCGGTGATCTCGCGCCCGACCATCATGCGGATGATGTCGTCGCGGGTCACATCGGCGCTGGCATGGGTGCCGACATATTTGCCGTCGCGGAATACGGTGAATTCATCCGCAATCTCGAACAGCTCGTTCATCTTGTGGGTGATGTAGACGATGCCGATACCGCGCGATTTCAGGTCGCGGATGATCTGGAAAAGATGCTCGACCTCGGCTTCGGTGATGGCGCTGGTCGGCTCGTCCATGATCAGCACGTCCGAGTTATAGCTGACGGCCTTGGCGATCTCGACCATCTGCTTTTGCGCGACGGTCAGTTCGCTGACTTGCTGATCAGGGTCCAAACGGATGTTGAGCCGTCCAAGCAGGTCCGCCGTCATCTGCCGCATGCGGCCATGATCGACAAGACCCAGCCGGTTCAAAGGCTCGCGCCGGATCCAGATATTCTCGGCCACCGTCATCCAGTTCATCAGGTTCAGTTCCTGATGGATCATGGCGATGCCCGAGTTCAGCGCATCAAGAGGCGTCCTGACATTCAGCGGCTGGCCGGCAAAGCGCACCTCGCCACCGTCAGGGGTATAGACGCCGGCGATAATCTTCATCAGGGTCGATTTACCGGCCCCGTTTTCGCCCATCAGCGCATGGACAGTGCCTGGACGGATGCGCAGCTGCACCCCGTCCAAAGCCTTAACACCGGGAAATTCCTTGGTGATATTATCCACTTCCAGGATATATTCGCCCTGCCAGGCGTTGGTGCGGTCAAGCATCGACCTTTCCCCCTTCTTGCATGGTCGGACGGGGCGGGCGCGCAAAACCGGCGCCGCCCCGCCGCAAGCATCAGTTCTTGGAAAGGAACCCGTCCACGTTCTGCGGCGTAACAAGCTGGAACGGGATATAGACCTTTTGATCGACCTTTTCGCCGCGGGCGAGCTTCAGCGCGGTATCAACCGCACCGGCACCCTGCCCCGCCGCATCCTGAAAAACCGTTACATCAAGATCGCCAGCCTTCATCGCCGCCAGCGCATCCTGAGTCGCGTCGATACCGCCGATCACCACATCATCCATCGAGCGGCCAGCCGCTTTCAGTGCCTGAATGGCGCCGATCGCCATCTCGTCATTGTTCGAGATGATCGCGTCAAATTCGGTCCCGGCCGACAGCCAGTTGGTGACAAGATCGGTCGCGGCAGTACGCTGCCAGTTGGCGGTCTGTTCCTGAGCGATGGTAATAAAGCTGCATTCGGGCGTGGCGATCACGTCCTTGATGTCCTGCGTGCGCATCCGTGCCGCCTGGTTCGACAGCTCGCCCATCAGGATCACGGCCCGGGCCTCGGTCTTGCCCTGTTCCTTGAGAAGGCGGCAGATTTCCTGCGTCTCAAGCGTGCCGGATTCCTTTTCGTCCGAGGCCACAAAGGCCTGATTTTCCGGCAGGCTGTCCAGGTTGACCGGCTCACGGTTCACAAAGACCAGCGGGATACCGGCATTCTGGGCCGCCGCGCTCATCGCCACGGTCGCATCGGTGTCGACCGGGTTCACGATGATCGCATCGACACCCGAGGCAACGAAATTCTCAATCTGGTTCAGCTGTTTGCCGACATCATTCTGGGCGTCGTCAATCTGAATGGTTACCCCGTCAAGCGAGGCGGCGTGCTCCTGCATACCATTGCGCAGGACGGTCAGGAAATTGTCATCAAACAACGCCATGCTCACGCCGATATTCTCGGCCATGGCCGCGCCCGAAACCGAGATGGCACAGGCAGTGGTCAACAGAAATACTTTCATTCTTGTCCTCCCAATCGGTTCCGCAGGCCGCTGGCCCGCGCAATCGCGGGCCGCCCGGCAGGCGCCGGCCTCCGATCCATGAACAGCCCGCATTCCCTCTGCTTGCGAACCGTGATGAAAGGTTTCCTTCAGAAAGCGATTCTGGTCAAACTTTTTGAGAAAGATTTTCCATCATGAATGATAGAAAATGGCGCACTTATGATGTTTTTCCATCATAATCTTGCCTAAAGACTTTCCGGGGTGACAACCAATGAGGTGACAAAGCGCTGGCCGGGATTTTCGGCCATGCCATGTTCCAACACATGAGCGACTGCACCCAACAGATCATGGGCCAACGGCTGCAACGGTGTCGCAAGCACGACTGAAACCACGCCCTGCATCAGCCCTTGTCGCGATTCCGGGGTCAGCTCGTTCACGATCAGCGCCACCTTGCCGCCAAGACCCAATTCGCGGATTGCGGCAATGGCACCCTCCATCCCGCCGCCGGCGCAATAAATGCCAGCAAGATCAGGGTGACGGGCGGCGATGTCCAGCGTCGTCTCATAAGTCAGCTGCCGCGTCTCAAGGTTGATCATCGTGTCAAGAAAGGCGATCTCCGGCGCATATTCGCGAAAATAGCTGCGAAAACCCGTCTCGCGCAGGTCATGGCCGTGAAACCGGTGGCCGCCGATGAACAGCGCCAGCTTTCCCGGACGACGCATGATGCGATGCATGAGCCAGGCAGCCGTGCGCCCGGTCTTAAGGTTGTTGGTGCCCAGATACGCCTCACGCACACCGGGCGCAAAATCGGACAGCAGCGAAAACACCGGAATTCCCCGTGCGCGCAGCATGGTTACGGCCGAGGTTACGTCATGATGGTCAACGCCGGTCGCGGCGACGGCCTGCACCTTGCCAGCCATCCCGGCAATGGTTTCGGCGAAATCGGCGGGTGACTGACCGGGGGAAAAGCGCACCGTCAGCCGCCAGCGATGCAGAGGGTCCTGACGTGCCGCCTCTTCGATCCGGGCGGCAAAATCCTGATAAAAGGCATGTCGCTCTTTTTGTAGGACGACACCCAGATGCAGCTCGGGCATATGCGCCAGCGCCCGCGCCCGGATCGCCGGGGCAGCGTGATAGCCGACTGCCTCGGCCGCCTCCGAAACTTTGCGGGCCGTTTCCTCCCGCACCTTTGCACGACCGTTCAGCACCCGATCCACCGTCGCAACACTGACTCCGGCAGCTTTGGCTACATCTTCGATCGTCGGGCGTCCCGTCATACTCACCTCATAGCTATGAGGTGAATCGTGATGGACTTCTGTCAAAAATGCAATGCCCGTCAGACAGCCATCAGACCATCTTCCGTCAGGTTCGGTGCGATCATGCCTGCAAGCAAAGGCCCCCTAGCCCAGGCGTTGGATCAGCGCCATCGCCGCCTGCGGGTTGCGCGCCTTGTGACCGCTGATGACGTATAGATAGACGTCGCGCGGGCCCAAGGCTGCACTCGGCCCCACATAGTCCAGCCCCTCGGGCAGGCCGCCCGCGGCCCAGGTTCGGACCCGATCAGCCCAAAGGTCCAGCAATGCCGGATCATAACCCAGCGGCTGATCCTCGGTCGTGCCCATGATGCGGGCATAGACAAAGGGCGCGGTCGGATCGGCGATCTGCGGATAGGGCCCGTCGGCTGCCACCACCGCCGCCACGCCGTATCTGCGCAGCAAGCCGGGAAACTCGGGGGTGCGAAAGCTTTCATGCCGGACCTCGACCACATGCCGCAGTGTCCTGCCGTCGATCGAGCTGGGCAAAAGCTTCAGGAAAGCCTCAAAATCCTCGGGCTCGAATTTCTTGGTCGCCATGAATTGCCAGTTGATCGGGCCCAGTTTGTCGCCAAGCAGCATCACCCCGCTAGAGAAAAAGCGGGATATCGTCTCTTCCGCCCCGGCCAGCACCTTGCGGTTGGTCGCATAGCGCGGCGCCTTCAGGGAAAAGACAAAACCTTCCGGCGTCTCGTCATGCCATTTGCGAAAGCTGTCAGGTTTTTGCGAGCCGTAATAGGTCCCGTTGATTTCGATCGAGGTCAAAGAGCGGCTGGCATGCTCCAGCTCGCGCCGCTGAGGCAGGCTTTCGGGATAGAAACTGCCGCGCCAGGGTTCATAGGTCCAGCCGCCGATGCCAATGCGGATGCTGCCCGCCATATCCTTGTCCATACCATGCCCCTTCATCTGTGCGACTCAGGGGATCATAGCTCAGAGAGGGGCGCTGTCCGAAACTTGCCTTCAATCTGCGGCGCGTTTCCGCGTCAGCGAGAATTTATAGGGCGAAACGCCGTATTGCGTCCGGAACACCTTCGAGAAATACGAAGATGAGCCAAAACCGCAGGCCACCGCCACTTGCATGACACTAAGATTTGTCTCGGTCAGCAGCGAACGGGCGTGCTGCAAGCGCACCCGGTTGAGATATTGCAGCGGCGTCGTGTCCAGATAGCGCTGGAACAGCCGCTCAAGCTGACGGCGCGAGATGCCAAGATGGCGCGCGCATTCGCCAAGGTCGATCTCATCCTCGACATGGGCCTCGATATAGGCGACAGCGCGGATCAGGTGGTCGTTGCGCGTGCCCAGACGGACCGACAGCGAACTGAGCTGCTCTTCCTCGCCCCGGCGGATCTGGCCCAGCAGGCACATGTTCATCACCGCCTGGCTTAGCTCGGCACCGTAGTAATCTTCGATCAGCTTCAGCGCCAGCTCTGCCGAGGCGACGCCCCCGGCACATGTGACGATGCGGTCGTCGATGCAAAAGATGCGCCGCTCGGGCGAAAGATCGGGGTATTTCTCGGTGAAGTTCGGGATATTTTCCCAATGCAGGGTAAAACGATGGCCGTTCAGGATGCCCGCCCGCGCCAGGGCATAGGCGCCGGTGCACAGCCCGCCGACTGTGCCGCCGTGCCGCCATTGCTTGCGCAGCCAGTCAGTCAGTTCAGCACTGCAGCCCGCGTCAGGCTCGACCCCACCGCAGACAAGGACGTAATCGGATGAGCCTGCCTCGGAAAGCGGTGCATCGGGCACGACCGGCACCCCGTTGGAACAGGCGATGGGCGCGCCGCTTTCGCTGTGCACGCGCCATTTGAACAGCACCTTTTCGGTCATCTGGTTCGCGGCGCGCAAAGGCTCGATGGCCGAGGTAAAGGCCAGCATGGTAAAGCGGGGCATCAACACGAAAGACACCGTGACCGGCGGGCGCGAGGGGGGCGGAATCTTCACATGGGCAATGCCCCGCGCGATATAGCGTTCGCTTTCCTCGGCAACAGATTGCGGCACGTGATTCACCCGTCTTTCGCCCGGTCCTCCCGACCCGGCGTCACCTTCGCATTGCCACAAGGCACAGGGCCCTGCCAAGCCCCAGACTGCGGACCCGCGTGCATTCGTGCAACGCGTGCCCGATGGTCACGATACGACCGTCGGCAGAAAGCCCCCCTTCAGCGCCAGAATATGGTCATGGACACGCTGACCGGCAGGCGACAGCGCCATATCCTCGCGCCGCAACAGGAACCAGCTGCGCTGGATCGGCAGCCCCACCGCCTTCAGCGCCACCAACCGTCTCGAGCGCAATTCCTCGGTCACGGTGTGCTGCGAGATAAGCGCGATCCCCAAACCAGCGATCACCGCCTGTTTGATCGTCTCATTCGTGCCCATCTCGACCATGCGCCAGGGGGTGCCGTCGCCGATTCGATCCAGAAACCGCGTCATCAGGATACGGGTGCCAGAGCCGGGTTCACGCGCCAGATAAGTCTCGGCCAGCAGGTCCTGCGGCAACGCGGGATCAGCATGGGCCAACGGATGATCCGGGGGTGCGACGATGATATGGGGATGGGGGCCGACCGGTTCTGCCACCACCGCAGGACTGCGCGGCGGGCGACCCATGATCGCTAGATCCAGCGCCCGAGAGGTCAGCCACTGGATCACCGCATCGCGGTTGCCGATGCGCAGCGTCACCTCGACATCGGGCAGGATCCGGCGCAGTTCGGCGACCAGCCTTGGGGCAAAGTATTTTCCGGTCGAAACCACCCCCAGAGAGACATTGCCGGTATGGCCGCTTTGCAGCGCCGTGACCCGCCGCGCACAGGTCTCCAGCGCCACGGCGATCTGGGCCTCGGCCTCCAGAACCGCCCTGCCCTCATCGGTGGCAAGAAAGGCGCCGTGCTCTCCTCTTATGACCAAAGGCGCAGACATCAGATCCTCAAGCGCCCGCAGCTGGCTGTGAACGGCGGGTGGGCTTAGCCCCAGATTTCCCGCCGCACCCGTCAGAGAGCCGCTGTCGATGACCGCGCGCAATACGCGCAGCTGCCGCAGGGTGATCGCGTCCACACGTGCCATTCATTTTTTCCGAATTGGATTTCTACATTTTTAAATGTTCCTTAAAATCTGACCGTGTCAACAAGAAGGCGGGACGCGTTCCAGAGGGAGGAGCCGATGACCGCCGAAACCATTCAGACCGACCGGATTCCCCGGCACCTGCAGCAGGCCATGCAAGCCATTGCCGGTGCCGGGGCACAGCTTGCCGCCATCATTCGCCGCGGTGGCGATCTGGCCGCAGCGGTCGGGACCAACTCAGACGGCGACCGGCAAAAGGCGCTGGATGTCATCGCAGATGATCTGTTCCGCGAGGCTCTGGCCAGTGCCGGAGTGCGCTGGCTTGCCTCGGAAGAGCAGGAAGAGACCGTGGCGCTGGACCCTCAGGGCAGCCTTGCCGTGGCGATTGATCCGCTGGACGGATCGTCCAATATCGACACCAATGTCTCGATCGGCACGATCTTTTCGATCTACCCCGCCGCTGAGACGGGCGAGGCCAGCTTTCTGCGCCCGGCCCGCGAGCAGATCGGCGCAGGTTACATCATTTATGGCCCGCGCTGCGCGATGATGGTCAGCTTTGGCGAAGGGGTTCAGCAATACGTGCTTGATCCTGACAGCGGTCGCTTTCTGCTGGCCGATGCGCGGCAGGAATTGCCCGATTGCGCCTTTGAATTCGCGATCAACGCCTCGAACTACCGGCACTGGCCACAGCCGATCCGCGCCTATATCGACGATTGCCTTGCTGGCCGCGATGGCCCGCGTGAGCAGAATTTCAACATGCGCTGGATCGCCTCTCTGGTGGCTGAAACCCACCGCATCCTGATCCGCGGCGGGGTGTTTCTTTATCCCTCGGACACCCGCAAAGGGTATGAGCGCGGCCGGCTGCGCCTGCTTTACGAATGCGCCCCCATCGCCTTCCTGATCGAGCAGGCTGGCGGAGGGGCGACGGATGGGCTTGCCCCGATCCTCGACCAGCGCATCAAGGCGCTGCACCAGCGCACGCCCTTTATCTTTGGCTCGACCGACAAGGTCACGCGCATCGCCGTCTATCACGACCTGCCGGAAGCCGAGGTCTCGGCTCTCTTTGGCCAACGCGGCCTGTTCAGGGCCTGACCTGCACTCCGGGGAACGAATATGAGCAAGAAACACCCGATCATCTCTGTCACCGGTTCATCCGGGGCTGGCACCACCACCATCAAAAACACCTTTGACCAGATCTTTCGCCGCGAAAAAATCTCGGCCGTCAGCATCGAGGGTGATGCGTTCCACCGCTATGACCGCGCGGCGATGAAAGCCGAGCTGGCACGGCGGACCGAGACGGGCGACCACACCTTCAGTCATTTCAGCCTGGAGGCCAATGAGCTGAAGCGGCTGGAACAGGTCTTTCGTCAATATGGCGAGACGGGCACCGGCCAGACCCGCCATTACGTCCATGACGAAGCCGAGGCCGAACGTTACGGCGTACCCCCCGGCCATTTCACCGCATGGGAGGATTTCTCGCCGCAATCGGACCTGCTGTTCTACGAAGGGCTGCATGGCGCGGTGCGCAGCGGCGATATCGACATCGCGGGATACGCGGATCTGAAAATCGGTGTCGTGCCGGTCATCAACCTGGAATGGATCCAGAAGATCCACCGTGACAAGGCAAGCCGGGGCTATTCGACCGAAGCCGTCACCGATGTGATCCTGCGCCGGATGCATGCCTATGTGCATGTCATCTGCCCGCAGTTCACCGAAACCGACATCAACTTCCAGCGCGTGCCGGTGGTCGATACCTCGAACCCGTTCATCGCCCGCTGGATCCCGACGGCCGACGAAAGCCTTGTCGTCATCCGCTTCAAGAACCCGCGCGGCATCGACTTCCCCTATCTGACCTCGATGATCCAGGGCTCATGGATGAGCCGGGCGAATTCCATCGTCATTCCGGGGCCGAAGCTCGACCTCGCCATGCAGCTGATCCTGACGCCGATGATCCTGCGTCTGGTCAGTGAATCCAAACGCGCCTGAAGGGAGGGTCCAGGCAATGAACCAGATGGCAAGGATCGACACCAGCATGGAAACGCAGATGGCGAATGCCATTCGCGTACTTGCCATGGATGCTGTCGAGGCGGCCAAATCCGGCCATCCCGGCGCCCCCATGGGTATGGCGGATGTCGCAACGGTGCTGTTCAACCGCTTTATCAGGGTAGACCCTGCGGATGACAAATGGCCCGACCGCGACCGTTTCGTGATGTCGGCGGGCCATGGCTCGATGCTGGTCTATGCGATCAGCCACCTGCTTGGCTATGACGACATGGGCATGGACCAGCTGCGCGCCTTTCGCCAGCTTGGCGCACGTACTGCGGGCCACCCCGAATACGGCCATGCAAAAGGGATCGAGACCACGACCGGCCCGCTTGGGCAGGGTATCTCGACCGCTGTCGGCATGGCGCTGGCCGAGCGGATGATGAACGCGCGCTTTGGCAATGATCTGGTCGATCACTGGACCTATGTGATCTGCGGCGATGGCTGCCTGATGGAGGGCATCAGCCACGAGGCCATCGACTTTGCCGGTCATCAGCAACTGGGCCGGCTGATCGTGCTGTGGGACGACAACGGCATCACCATCGACGGCGATACCGATCTGTCGACCTCGACCGATCAGACAGCACGCTTTGCGGCCTCGGGCTGGCATGTCCAGGCCGTTGACGGCCACGACCGCGAGGCGGTGGCCGAGGCGATCGGCAAGGCGCGCGAGGATGCCCGCCCCTCGCTTATCGCCTGCAAGACGGTGATCGGCTTTGGCGCACCGAACAAACAGGGCAGCCATGACGTGCATGGCGCGCCGCTTGGCGCCGAGGAAATCGCCGCCGCCCGTGTCAATCTGGGCTGGCCGCACCCGCCATTTGAGATCCCACAGGACATCCTGACCTCCTGGCGCTCTGTCTCGGCGCGAGGGGCCGAGGCGCGGTCGGCGTGGCTGGAACGGCTGAACGCGTCCCCCGACAAGGCCCGTTTCAACGCCATGCTGGCCGCGCCCGACGCGGTGGCGCTGCGCGATGCCATCCGCAGCCATAGCGCAAAACTGGCCGCCGACCGGCCAGAGGTCGCGACCCGCAAAGCCTCGGAAATGGCACTGGAGGTCGTCAATGCGACGCTGAAAAACACCGTGGGTGGCTCGGCCGATCTGACCGGATCAAACAACACGCGCAGCAAGGGTATGGCGGCGGTGACGCCCACAGACCGGCAAGGCCGCTATATCCATTACGGCATCCGCGAACATGGCATGGCCGCAATCATGAACGGCATCGCCCTGCATGGCGGGTTCCTGCCCTATGGCGGCACCTTCCTTGCCTTCAGCGACTATTCCCGCCCGGCGATCCGGCTGGGGGCGCTGATGGGGGTGCCGGTCGTCCATGTGATGACCCATGACTCGATCGGGCTGGGCGAAGACGGCCCGACCCATCAGCCGGTCGAACATGTCGCGGCGCTACGGGCGATCCCGAACCTGATGGTGTTCCGCCCCGCCGATGCGGTCGAAACCGCCGAAGCGTGGGAAATCGCGCTGACCTCGCCTTCGACCCCTTCGGTCCTGTGCCTGTCGCGCCAGAACCTGCCCGCCGTCCGGCTGGAGCCCGGGGATGAGAACCTGACCCGCCAGGGAGCCTATGTCCTGCGCGAAACGACCGGCGCGCGCGATGTGACGCTGATCGCCACCGGGTCCGAGATCGAGATTGCGCTTGGGGCCGCCGATCTGCTGGCCGTGCAGGGGGTCCGCGCCGCCGTAGTCTCGGCCCCGTGTTTCGAACTTTTCGCCGCCCGTCCCGACGCCGAACGCGAAGCGGTCCTTGGCCGCGCCCCGCGCATCGGCATCGAGGCCCAGATCCGTCAGGGCTGGGACGGGCTGATCCTGCGCCCCGGCGACGGGTTTGTCGGCATGACAGGCTTTGGCGCCTCGGCCCCTGCCCCCGCTCTTTACCGGCATTTCGGCATCACCGCCGAACGTGCCGCCGATCTTGCCAACCAGCTTATCCAGGGAGGAAAGTGATGGCTCTCATCACGCTGCGACAGCTTCTGGACCATGCCGCCGAACATGGCTACGGCGTGCCTGCCTTTAACATCAACAACATGGAACAGGGTCTGGCCATCGTCAAAGCCGCGGCCGAGGTCGATGCGCCGGTGATCCTGCAAGCCAGCCGGGGCGCCCGCTCATATGCCGGCGACATCATGCTGCGCCGCATGGTCGAGGCCCTGGCCGAGATGAACCCGACCATTCCGATCTGCCTGCATCAGGATCACGGCAATAACCTTGCCACCTGCATGTCGGCGATCCGTCACGGCTTTACCAGCGTGATGATGGACGGCTCGCTTAAAGAGGACATGAAGACCCCCGCCGATTACGACTATAACGTCGCGGTGACGGCAAAAGTCGCCGAAGCCGCCCATGCCGTCGGCGCCTCGGTCGAGGGGGAGCTGGGTGTCCTGGGCTCGCTTGAAACCGGCGAGGCCGCGGCCGAGGACGGCTCGGGCGCAGAGGGTAAGCTGGATCACAGCCAGCTTCTGACCGATCCCGATCAGGCGGTGGATTTCGTGACCCGCACCCGCTGCGATGCACTGGCCATCGCCTGCGGCACCAGCCACGGAGCCTATAAATTCAGCCGCAAACCTGATGGCGACATCCTTGCCATGCATGTGATCGAGGCGATCCATGAACGCCTGCCCGGCACGCATCTGGTGATGCATGGCTCAAGCTCGGTGCCGCAATATCTGCAGGACCTCATCAACGAGGCCGGTGGCGAGATGCCCCAGACCTACGGCGTCCCGGTCGAAGAGATAGAACGGGGCATCCGCCACGGCGTGCGCAAGGTGAATATCGACACCGATTGCCGCATGGCGATGACGGGTCATTTCCGCAAGGTCGCCCGCGAGGCACCGCAGGAATTCGATCCACGCAAGTTCATGATCCCGGCAATGAAAGAGCTGACTGCGCTGTGCCGCGACCGGTTCGAGCGATTTGGCACCGCAGGCCATGCCGGCAGGATCAGGGTCATCCCGATGGACGAGATGGCCAGACGCTACGCGTCGGGGGCGCTGGACCCGGCCATCACCGGCGCACGCGCCGCCTGAAAGGAGGAGTTCCCATGAACGAAATGACCAAGACCGAAATCACCGACAAGAAAAAGCGCTACGCCGCAGGCGTGCTGAAATATGCCCAGATGGGCTATTGGGACGGCGACTACCAGCCCAAGGATACCGATGTGCTGGCGCTGTTTCGCATCACTCCGCAGGAAGGGGTCGACCCGATCGAGGCGGCAGCAGCCGTGGCCGGCGAAAGCTCGACCGCAACCTGGACCGTGGTCTGGACCGACCGGCTGACCGCCTGCGACCAGTATCGCGCCAAGGCCTATAAGGTCGAGCCGGTGCCGGGCACTCCGGGCCAGTATTTCTGCTATGTCGCCTATGACCTGATCCTGTTCGAGGAAGGGTCGATCGCCAACGTGACCGCCTCGATCATCGGCAATGTGTTCAGCTTCAAACCGCTGAAGGCCGCGCGACTGGAGGATATGCGCTTTCCAGTGGCCTATATGAAAACCTTTGCCGGCCCGCCCACCGGCATCGTGGTCGAGCGTGAGCGGCTGGACAAATTTGGCCGCCCCCTCCTTGGCGCGACCACCAAACCCAAGCTGGGGCTTTCGGGCAAGAACTATGGCCGCGTGGTCTATGAGGGTCTGAAGGGCGGGCTGGACTTCATGAAGGATGACGAGAACATCAACTCGCAGCCCTTCATGCATTGGCGCGACCGCTTTCTTTACTGCATGGAGGCGGTGAACAAGGCATCGGCCGCCACCGGCGAGGTCAAGGGGCATTACCTCAACATCACCGCCGGCACGATGGAAGAGATGTACCGCCGCGCCGAACTGGCCAAAGAGCTTGGCTCGGTCATCGTCATGGTCGATCTGATCGTCGGCTGGACGGCCATTCAGTCGATCTCGAACTGGTGCCGGCAGAATGACATGCTGCTGCACATGCACCGCGCCGGCCACGGCACCTATACGCGGCAGAAAAACCACGGCATCAGCTTCCGCGTCATTGCCAAATGGCTGCGCATGGCCGGTGTCGACCACCTGCACGCCGGTACCGCCGTCGGCAAGCTTGAGGGCGATCCCCTGACCGTGCAGGGCTATTACAACGTCTGCCGCGAACTTTATAACGAGGTCGACCTCGCCCGCGGGATCTATTTCGAACAGGACTGGGGCAACCTCAAGAAGGTCATGCCGGTCGCCTCGGGCGGGATACATGCCGGACAGATGCACCAGTTGCTGGATCTATTCGGCGATGATGTCGTCCTGCAATTCGGCGGCGGCACCATCGGTCACCCGATGGGCATCCAGGCCGGCGCAACGGCAAATCGCGTGGCACTGGAGGCCATGGTGCTGGCCCGCAACGAAGGCGTGGACCTGAAAAGCGAGGGGCCCGAGGTCCTGCGCCGTGCCGCCAAATGGTGCAAACCGCTGGAGGCCGCCCTGGATACCTGGGGCAACATCACCTTCGACTATACCCCAACCGACAGCTCGGACTTTGTTCCGACCCCGTCCGTCAGCTAAGGGAGACATCCGATGCGTATCACTCAGGGTTGCTTTTCGTTCCTGCCCGATCTGACCGACGAACAGATCAGGGCCCAGGTCGAATATATCCTGTCCCGCGAATGGGCCGTCGGGATCGAATTCACCGACGAACCCCACCCCCGCAATACCTATTGGGAAATGTGGGGTAACCCGATGTTCGACCTGAAGGACGCCAAAGGCGTGATGATGGAGCTGGACGAATGCCGCAAAGCCCATGGTGACAGCTATATCCGCATCAACGCATTTGACAACACGCGCGGTTGGGAGACGGTGATGATGTCCTTTATCGTCAACCGCCCGGCAAGCGAGCCGAGCTTGCGCACCTGGCGGACCGAAGCCGACGGTCGTCACATCCGCTATACCCATGAGCTGGTCGGCCGTTGACCGCACTGTTGGCCCGGGGGCTGTCTGCCCCCGGACCCCCGAGGATTTTTTTCACGAAAGAAGAGCTGAAAGATGGATGGGGATGCAGGCGACACGCTCGCCACGGTCGATCTGAAGGCCGAATATGAAACCTCTGGCGTGCGCGAGATTCTGGATGATCTGGAGCGGGAGCTGATCGGGCTTGCGCCGGTCAAGCAGCGCATTCGTGAAACCGCGGCGCTGTTGCTGGTAGACCGGGCACGGCGCGAGCTGGGGCTTGCACATGAGACCCCGACCCTGCACATGAGCTTTACCGGCAATCCCGGCACCGGCAAGACAACCGTGGCCCTGAAAATGGCGGGGCTGCTGCATCGGCTGGGCTATGTGCGCAAGGGCCATCTGGTCAGCGTGACCCGCGATGATCTGGTCGGACAATATATCGGTCACACCGCACCCAAAACCAAGGAAGTCCTGAAAAAGGCCATGGGCGGCGTCCTGTTCATCGACGAAGCCTATTACCTTTATAAGCCGGATAATGAGCGCGATTACGGGCAGGAGGCGATCGAGATCCTTTTGCAGGTGATGGAAAACAACCGCGACGATCTGGTCGTCATCATGGCCGGTTACGCTGATCGTATGGATCGCTTTTTCGCTGCCAATCCGGGGTTTCGCTCGCGCATCGCCCATCACATCGAGTTTCCCGATTATACCGATGAGGAGCTGGGCCGTATTTCGGCCTCGATGCTGGAAGGTCAGGGCTATGCGTTTGACGAAGGCGGGCGGCAGGCGATGGAGGAATATATCCGTCTGCGCCGCGAGCAGCCGCATTTTGCCAATGCCCGCTCGATCCGCAATGCGTTGGACCGGGCGCGGTTGCGACAGGCGAACCGGCTGTTTTCCGCAGACGGCCCGGTTGATGCCCGCGCCTTATCGACCATCACCGAGGCTGATATCCGCCCAAGCCGCGTGTTTTCCGGCGGACTTGACACAGACGGACACAGAGCAGACGCAGACTGAAATTTCCCTTTATCTGCGGCCGTTTGTCGCGCATGGCACGGGGTTGAAAGGCACCGTCCCGGCCCCATCTGTAAAAATGACGGTGACCGCCGTCGGAGGATGTTTTTCCAGAGGGGGACCAGCGTGAAGCGTTACAGCTGCCATGCCAAAGAAATTCGGGTTGTGACGGCGCTTGGTTTGCCCCGGTCGCAGTATATGCCCTGATCGGGCGGGCGACCGGGGACAGCCAGTCTTTCCCGTTCACCTCGAATTATAAAGGTTCCGACATGCTTCGCTCATTCCTGCCTGCGGTTTGTCCGCAATGCGGGCGGAACGTGCCGCGTGCCGCCGCCGGTCGCTGTCCGTTTTGCCGCACCTCATTCGACGTCCCTCGTCCCGCCTTTCGTCCCCGTTTCGCCCGCCCTGCCGGCGCTGGGCGGGGTGAAGCCGTACAGCGACCGGTGAGGCAGACGCCCTAACCCTTCAGGCCGAGGCGCGGGTGGTGTCATGCGGGGCGATTTCGTCCAGCAGGCGCCGCGCAAGCGCCGGGGCGGCGACGCCCCAGCGCGCAGCCAGCGCCTCGGCCCCGCCCTGCTGCCAGAGTCGCCAGACCTCGGGCGCGGGAACAGAGCCAAACCAGCCGATCCCAGAGGGCGCCCGCACCGTACGCAGCACCTCGCGTTCCGTAAGAAGACCGTTTTCGACCACGATGGCGTTGATGATGGCGGGACATTGGGGAACATCCGAGGCAGGTTCGTCGTCGGGAAAAGCCCGACGAGCAGTCCAGAAGGGTGCATCCTGAAAGCGGGTCTCAGCGCGCAGAAAATCACGGCCGATGCGGGCCTGATGCAGCGCCGTTTCCCGGGCGCGGCTGTCGAGGAAACGACGGCAAAGCTGTCCGGAGCCGGGATGCGCGGCAAGGGTCCGGCGTACGGCGGCAACGGCAAGCGCACTTGAAACCGCCCAGAACTGGCCGTGACCTGACAGCGGGTCCATCGCGGCAAGAGCATCACCGACCCGCAGAAGTGACATATCCGCAAGCGGGGCGGGCAGACGTAGTGCAGCCTCGCGCGCCAGAACCTGACCCAGGGGGGCGGCGGCAAGTACCGGCTCGGCCTTGGAAATGATGCCGTGCAGCCGGTCAGCAGGGCTGCCCTTACCCACCGCATCCAGCAGTGCCTGGGCCCATATCCGACCATCGGGCAGCGCCACACGCCAGAGCCAGCCTTGGGCGACCGCAGTCAGCCGAACGCCCGGCGCCACCGCCTTAGCCTTGACCCAGCCGCTAAGCGCGATGGTCGCCGGACCGCTGGTCCCCGCCGCGGGGGCCTTGCGGCCGCGGGCGTCGATCACCATGGGCGCGGCAATATGCGTGCCGTCCGAAAGCTCGACCCCGCCCGGCGCGGGACGACCGCTGGCCACGATCAGCCGCACGCCCTCGGTCACGGCCATCCGGCGCAGATGCGCGTCCAGCGCACCGCGCAGCACCACATGTTCAGAATTGCTCTCGCTGATCCCGGCCCAGTCCACCTGACGGCGAAGCGGACCGCGGATGGCCGTAAACCCCTCAAGCAACCCCTGCGTGGCAAGCCAGTGGTGCAGACGCGGGCTTAGCCCCTCGACGCGCGGGGTCTGGCGGTCGGGGTCGATCAGCAGGACGCTTAGCCCGTCCCGCGCCGCAAGCCAGGCCGAGACAGCGCCCGCCGGTCCACCTCCCAGCACGATCAGATCGGTCCGGCAAACCATCCCTGTCCCCTTGCCGCTGCGATAATGGGCAGTCTGGGGCGGTACAGGGCAGCGATACCTGACATTTGCGGCCAAAATCCCCCGCCGCGACGATGCGCCGCGCCTTTGGCCGGGAATGACAAGAATACTGCCCGCCCACGCGCTTTTCTCAACGGCAAAGCAATCGGGCCCCGCCCGGCCAGCCAGAGGAAACCGCCAGATGAAGCCATCGACCCGCAGCGCGTTGCTCTCTTGCGCAGCTATGTTTGCCGCCGCACCCGCCCTTGCGGTCACGGGTGAGGAGGTGATGCAGAACGCGTGCGCCGCCTGCCATGTCCAGAATGAGGACGGCCGCTGGGAACGCATCGACGCCGCCCGCAAGACGCCCGAAGGCTGGGACATGACCGTGACCCGCATGATGCGCAATCACGGTGTCGCGCTGACCCCGGAAGAGCGCACGGCGATCGTGCGCCACCTGTCGGACACGCGCGGCCTGTCGCTGACCGAAACCGCTGAGCGACGCTATATCCTTGAGCGTGAGCCGGTGGCCTGGGACGAAGGCCCGGATACGCAGATGACCCAGACCTGCGGGCGCTGCCATTCCTATGCCCGGGTCGCCCTGCAACGCCGCACGCCCGAGGACTGGAAGCATCTCGTCAACTTCCACCTCGGCCAGTTCCCGACGCTGGAATATCAGGCGTTGGCGCGCGACCGCGACTGGTGGGGCATCGCACAGGCCGAGATCATCCCTTTCCTTGCCGAGCATTATCCGCTGGGCGAGGCTCCTGCCCCGTTCACCGGAGATGCCTCGGGCGATTATGTGCTTGCCGGACGGCAGCCGGGGCGCGGCGACTATACCGGACGGCTGGTGCTGAAAAAGGCAGGCGAGGATTACGAGGTAACCATGATCCTCGACTTTGCCGATAGCAGCCAAAGCTTTACCGGCACCGGTCGCATCCTTGGCGCTGGCGAATGGCGTGCCACGCTGAGCGATGGCAAAACCGCCATCCGTCAGGTCCTTGCCTTCGAGAACGGACATTTCTCGGGTCGCTGGTATCATGCCGACAGTGACGTGATCGGCGGGCGGCTGGAGGCGGTCAGGGCCGACGCCTCGCCGCTGGTTCTGGCGGCAGCACCCGCACGGCTGAAGATCGGTGAAGAAACGCTGGTCCGCGTCGCGGGCACGGGACTTGGCGAGGCGCTGACCCTGCCCGAAGGCGTGACCGGCAGCGTCGAAAGTGCGGCGGATGGCGTCGCGGTGCTGAAGCTGACCGCAAGCGGCGCACCCGGCCCCATCAGCATCGAGCTGGGCGGGCAAAAGGTGGATCTGGTCGCCTATGACCGGCCCGACCGCATCTCGATCACGCCCGAGACGACCATCGCCCGTATCGGCGGCAATGGCGGCCCAATCCCCAAGGTTCCCGCACAATTCGAGGCCTTGGGCTGGCTGAACGGCCCCGATGGTCAGCCTGACACCGGGGATGACATCCCCCTGGGTGCCTTCCCGGCCAGTTGGGCGACCGTCGATTTCGATGCCGAGGCCGAAAAGATGCAGGACGCGAAATTCGCTGGCTCGATCAGCGATACCGGCCTGTTCACACCGGCCGATGCCGGCCCGAACCCCGAGCGGCCGATGCAGACCAACAACGCCGGCAACCTCAAGGTCATCGCCACTGTCGAAACCGAAACCGGCCCGCTAAGCGCCGAGGCGCATCTCTACGCCACGGTCCAGCGTTTCGTTGACGCTCCGATCCGGTGACGCCATGGGAGCGCTGACCCTCATCACTCACAACGCCCATCGGGTCGATGTCGATGGCCATGCCATGCTGATGCATGTGCCGACGACCAGCCTGTTCGAACTCGATGCCGTGGCGCGCGATGTCTATGACCTGTTCCGCCGCGCGCGCGCTGTCGATGCCGAACTGATGCGGGCCGAGCTTGGCCCGCATCACGACCCCGAAACCCTGTCGGAATGCCTGCAAAGCTTTCTCGCGCTGGATATCCTGCGCGATGCCGACGCAGCCGAGACCCCGCGGCCGGTGGTGAAGGTCGAAGAAATTCCACTTTCGACCATCATCCTGAACGTCAACACCGGCTGCAACCTTGCCTGCACATATTGCTACAAAGAGGATCTGACCACCCCGGCCAAGGGCCAGAAAATGGGCTTTGAGACGGCAAGGGCCAGTTTCGAACTGTTGCTGAAACAGGCCCATGCCCGTGACCGGGTGAATGTGGTGTTTTTCGGCGGCGAGCCTTTGTCGAACATGCCGCTGATCCGCGAGGTGGTCGCCTATGCCGAACCTCGCGCGGCCGAGCTTGGCAAGACGGTCGATTTCTCGCTGACCACCAATGCCACCCTGCTGACGCCCGAACTGGTCGACTGGTTCGACGCCCACCGCTTTGCCCTGACGGTCAGCATGGACGGCCCCAAGGCCCTGCATGACGCCAACCGCAAGACGGTGGGTGGCAAGGGCACCTATGACCTGGTGGCACGCAATGTGCGTATGCTTTTGTCACGCTATCGCTCGCGTCCGGTGGGGGTGCGGGTGACGCTGACCCGGGGCGTCACCGATGTGATCGGCATCCATGACCATCTGAAGAACGATCTGGGCTTTCACGAGGTCGGCTTTGGCCCTGCGACATCTGGACCGATCGCGGTCTTCAACCTTGATGCCGAGGCGCTGAAACGTGCTTTCGAGGATATGAAAACTCTTGGCCGCCGCTATGTCGAGGCCGCCTGCAAGGGCGAGAATATCGGCTTTTCCAACATGCATCAGCTGCTGACCGATATCGCGCAGGGCACAAAAAAGGCCGTACCCTGCGGGGCAGGGCTTGGCATGCTTGCCGTGGACAAGGACGGAGAGCTGCATCTTTGCCATCGCTTCGTCGGTTCAAACCAGCCGACCTACGGCAATGTGGAAACCGGCATCGACATCCCCCGGCTGGGCCAGTTCATCGAGACCGCGCAGGATCGCAGCACCTATGGCTGCAAGACCTGCCGCATCCGCTCGATCTGCGCGGGCGGGTGCTACCATGAAAGCTATGCCCGCCAGGGCGATCCATTTGCCCCGGTCTGGCACTATTGCGACCTGATGCGGGACTGGGTCGATTTCGGCATCGAATCCTATGTCCGCATCATGCAGGCCAACCCGTCATTCTTTCGCAGCCAGCTAGAGCCCCGGATCACCCGGTCCGGCCCAGCAAGGGAGGTTCTTCAATGAAACATCTGACACCTGCCAACGCCAAGGCGAAAGCCTTTGTCGAAGCCGAGGCCGAAGGCCGCGAAGAGGAGGTTGTGGCGATGAACTCGCTTGTCGGCTGTACCACCTCATTCGACCCGGGATGGGAGATCGACGCCTTTGGCGCGGTCTCGAACCTTTGCCAGCCGATGGAGGCCGACCTTTACGGCTGCGCCGACCCCTGCTGGTGGCCCGCACAGGTTGCCGACACGCTGAACACCTATCCGAACTGGAGCGCGGGCGCCGATGACGTGATGCAGGACTGGCGCAAGCTGCAATCGGTGTTCCCGGAAACGAAAGGTTCGTCGTGATGCGCAAAACGCTGCTGTCTCTTGCCTCTGCCGCCGCGCTTATGTCCTGGCCGGCCCTGGCGCATGACTATATCCTGGCCCCGGCGCGACCCGACAAGCTGGTCGTGGTCGATACCGAAAAGATGGCGGTGGAAAAGGTCATCACCATCAAGGACGCCGGCCCGACACCCATGGTGCCAATGGTCGCGCCGGGCGGTCGGATCGCCTATGCGACGATCAACAAGTCTGAAAGTCTGGTCAAGATCGACCTGACGACCGGTGAAACATTGGGCCGCATCGACCTGTCAACGCCGGAAGAGCGGGTGAAAAGCCTTTTTGGTGCGGCGCTTTCCCCTGACGGAAGCACGCTTGCCATTTACGAAAGCCCGGTCCGGCTAGAGCTGACACATTTCGAGGTCCAGCCTACCCGCGTCGCGCTATACGATGCGGAAACGCTGGAGCGGCGCAAGGTTTTTGAGGCCCCGCGCCAGATCACCATGCTGGCCTGGGCCCGCGACGGTTCAAAACTGTACGGTCTTGGCCGCGACATGCATGTCATGGACCCCGAGGCCGGAAAGCTTGTCGAAAGCCTGCCGATCCAGGGGTGGGAGCCGGACAGCTATACCCAGCCCGACGTGCTTGCCGTCTGGAACCAGCATGAAAGCTCGGGCGTGATGGCGACGCCTTTCTACACCGCGCGCAAGGATATCGACCCCTCCGACCCCAGCGCCTATCGCACCGGCCTTTTGACCATGGACCTTGAAACCGGTGAGATGGCGATGCGCGAGGTGCGTATCATGGACGTGTTCTATTTCTCGACCGCTGTGAATCCGGCCAGGAACCGCGCCTTT
The DNA here is from genome assembly GCF_000185925.1 of Paracoccus sp. TRP. Lineage (NCBI taxonomy): Bacteria > Pseudomonadati > Pseudomonadota > Alphaproteobacteria > Rhodobacterales > Paracoccaceae > Paracoccus > Paracoccus sp. TRP. The sequence continues at coordinate 52,303 of NZ_AEPN01000011.1, forward strand.
GGCACCTATAACGTCCTTGAAAGCTTTGATCTGGAAAAGAACGTCTCGCTACGGCGGGTAGCCCTGCCGCACAGCTATTACTCGGTGAACGTCTCGACCGATGGCAAGACGGTCTGGCTTGGCGGCGCGCTTGGCGATCTGGCGGCCTATGACGCCGACACGCTGGAGAAAAAGGGCCAGATCGACCTGCCCGGCAATGCCTCGATGTCGCTGGCCTCGGTGCGGCTTTTCACGCGGGACGACTGAAATGCTGCGGGTGGGGGTGATCGACAGCGGCCCCGGCCCCAAAGATCGCCTGGGTGATGCCCGCGCCTTTATGGCTGACGGCTCGGCCGTCGCGGCCCGGCCTGACCGGCTGGGCCACGGCACCGCCGTCGCCGCAATGATCCGCCGCGCCTGTCCGGGCGCGGCGATTATTCATGCACAGGTCTTCGACGACCGCCCCGTGACCAGCGCATTCCGCGTCGCCGCAGCACTGCGCTGGTTTGCCGCCATGGGCGACGCCCGCCCCGAGGTGATCTGCATGAGCCTGGGCCTTGCCGCCGACCGCACCCCGCTGCGTCTGGCCTGCGAGGCACTGGTCACCTCGGGCGCGGTCCTTGTCGCTGCCTACCCGGCCCGGGGCGCACCATGTTATCCCGCCGCCTATCCGGGGGTCATTGCAGCAACCGGGGACGCGCGCTGCGGATGGAGGGATCTGTCGCAACTGGGGCCTGCACTGTTCGGCGCATGGTGCAATTCACCTGAACACGCCCCGCCCGGCATGGGTGGCGCAAGCCTTGGCGCGGCCCGCGTCGCGGGGCATCTGGCGGCAATCATGGCCGAAACCGGACGGCTGGACGGGGCAAAGGCCACCGCCGCGCTGGCCGCACGCGCCATCCATCACGGTCCAGAGCAAAGACGTAATCATGGATAGGCTTGCCGCCCGCCTTGCCCGGATGATCTTTGGCGCCGAGGCGGCTGGCTGGCTCGCCCCCGTCATGGCGCGGGCGCTGCCCTTGGGGATGGTCGTGCTGTTGGCATCACTGCTGGCGGCCGCCCTTGGGCTGGCAATGCCGATGCTGACCCGGCAGGTGATCGACGCCGGAATCATGGCCCGGGACATGCAGGCGCTGATTTTCTGGGCCGGTCTTTCCTTTGCGCTGGGTCTGGGTGCGGTGGGCTTTGGGATAGCAAATTCCATGCTGCATCTGCGTGCCTCGGCCCATATGCTGGCCCACCTGCGCGGACGCATGTTCTCGGCAGCCCTTGCCCGCGATCCCGCCCGTGCCGAGTTGCCCTTGGGCGAGGCGATGGCGCGGCTGGACGGAGATTGCGCAGAAATTCAAAGCTTTGCCTTTGACACCGGATTGGTCGCTGTCGGGGCGCTGTTCCGTCTGGCCGGGGGGCTGGGCCTGATGATCGCGCTGGATTGGCGCATGGCGATGCTGCCGCTGCTCGCCGCACCATTCGAGCTGTGGTTTCTGTCCCGCGCCCGCCCCCGGACCCGCACATTGGCCGAGATGGTGCGCAACCAGCGCGGCGCACTCTCCACACAGATGGCCGAGACGCTGGCGGCACGGGCGACGCTGCGCGGCCTCAATGCGCTGGATCAGCGTGAAAAGAGCTTTGGCATGGCGCAGCAGGAACAGATCGCCGCGCTGACCCGCCAGCGTCTGTGGTCCGAAACCGTGGGTGCCGTCAGCCAGACCATCACCGCGCTTTTGCGCGGTACGATCCTGCTGGCCGGTGGCTGGCAGGTGGTGCGCGGCAACTGGCAGATCGGCACTCTGGTCGCGTTTCTCGCCTATGCCGGGATGATGTCGGGGCCGCTACGCAACCTGCTGGGCCTATATCACGCGCAAGCCCGCGCAAGGGTCGCAGCCGACCGGTTGGGTGCGGTGATCAGCTCTGCCCGCCCCGACACGGGTGCCGCACCACCGCCGGGGCCCCTGACCATCACCTTGCGCGATGCCCGTGCCGAAGGCGCGGCCCATTATCCGGTAACCGCCGAAATCCTGCCCGGTCAGCGCGTGCTGCTGGACGGTCCATCAGGCGTCGGTAAATCTCGCCTCATGGCCACGCTGACCCGCGACGCACCGCTGGCCGAGGGCTATGCCCTTCTTTCAGGGGCTACGGTCAGCCATCTGCGCCCCGGAGCCCTTTGCGCCCGCATCACCCACCTGGCGCAGCGTCCGGCGATTTTACGCGGCACACTGGCGCAGAACCTGCGCCTTGCCGTGCCGGATGCCGACGATCAGGCGCTGTGGCGGGCGCTGGCAGATGCGGATCTGACCAGCTGGGCACAGGAAAGGCTGGGGCTGGCCACCCCGATTGCCGAAACCGGGGCCGATCTTTCGGGCGGGTTGCGCCAGCGCATCGCCATCGCCCGCGCCCTTTTGCGGCCGACCGATATCCTGATCTTTGACGAAGCTTTTTCCGAGATCGACGATGCTGCCTGCAGGCGTATCCTTGCCGCGATCGAGGCGCGGCATAACAAAACCACGCGCATCTTTATCGCCCATAGCGGACCAGCGCGCGAGGGAGAGTTCGATCAGCGGATCACGCTGGTTTCCTCGGCCCCCATCTTTCTGATCTCACGCGGCGAGACGCCATACCAGCGCGAAAATGCCCGTGAAAAGGCGGTCTGATCAGAATAGCCAAGCTGCAAGGCGATCTCGCCAAACAGCCGCTCACTGCGCACCACCAATGCAAAGCCATGGATGCGGCGGCATTCTTCAAGGATCTGGTGGAACTGCTGCCCCTCGGCCGCCAGCGCCCGCCGCAGCGAACGCTCGGACATGCCCAGTTCGGCAGCGACCTGTCGCTGATTGACCATACCGCGATCCATGCGGCCAAGGATCAGCTGATGCACCCTTTGCACAACCGGGGTCTGGCGGCGCAGATCCAGCAAGGCCCCCTCCATGTGGCGGGCCATCACTGCTGCGTCTTCCTGGGGCGGAAAGCGCGGCACGTTGCCCAGCACACGGGCCGAAAAGATGATCCGGTTCTCATCCTCGCCAAAGCGGGGGGTTCGGCCCAGATAGCGGGCAAGCGTACGTGGATCGCGGTCCGGCGCATGTTCAAAGCATAGATCCCGGATCGCCTCGCGGGGGACGCCATAGCGGTCGCAGATGCCGCGGATCAGACCAAGCGTCAGTTCACTGTCGCCGCGGCGCGGCCAGATACGCGGATCAAGAACACGGTAGCAGATCTGCGCCTCATCCCCGTTCACCTCGAACGAGACGTCACTGTTTGATTGCAGCAAGGGAAAGCCCCGGGCAAAGCTGCGCAGCGCCTCACCAAGGGTGCGGCGGGCCGCGACCGCACTGCCCAGAATGCCAAGGCTGCCCAGATCGACCCTTTCGCCCAGACGCCACCAGTAAAGCCCGTCGGGACTGGAGGCGCGATCCTGTTCCAGACGGCTGACAAAGTTTTCCAGCGGCATCTGGGGATCGGGCGCCGCCTGAACGGGCTCGGCCTCGCCCCCCAGCAGCATTGATGCGATGGCTCCGCGAATCCATGACATCTGCATGGCATTTCCCGTGGCTGCGCCGGCTGGTGCTGTTTCGCGCCTTGCCCCGGCTATTTCCCTGTTGCGACAAACTGTAGCACATCAAGCTGGCGATCCCCAACGCGACCGTTAATCAGGCCCATAAGCCCCTAAGTTGCCAGAAAACCGTTAAGAAACTGTCGCTTTCACCGGATTTTCGCGGAAAGGTCGATTTGGCATTTCCGGCCAGATTTCACGCAAACCCGCCTGCGGGGCGCGGATTGGCCGGATATGGCAAGAATCGCCTGCCCCCCCTGTCCCAGAGTATCGCAACGCTTCTGGGAGGAAGACATGACGGAATACCGACTGCTGATCGACGGCAAGCTGGTCAAGGGTGACATGACCATGCCGGTCATCAACCCCGCCAATGAACAGGTTCTGGCCGAGGCGCCGCGTGCCTCGCAGGCACAGCTTGACGCGGCGGTCTCGGCGGCCAAGGCCGCCTTTCCCGGCTGGGCCGCCCGCCCGATCGGGGAACGCCGCGCCCTGATCCTGACCATTGCCGACCGGCTGGAGGCGCAGGCCGATGCCTTTGCCCGGCTGCTGACACAGGAACAGGGCAAGCCCTTGCCCGAGGCGCAAGCCGAGATCCTGTACACCTGCGCCTTCATCCGCCATCTGGCAGGCTATGACCTGCCGGTAAAGGTGATCGAGGATAACGACAGCCGCCTGGTGCGCCAGTTCCGCAAGCCTCTGGGCGTCGTCGGTGCGATCATCCCGTGGAATTTCCCTGTGCTGATCGTGGCCTTCAAGCTGCCGCTGGCGCTGCTGGCTGGCAATACCCTGGTCGTAAAACCTGCCCCGACGACGCCACTGACAACGCTGAAACTGGGCGAGATCATGGCCGAGGTCCTGCCCGCAGGCGTCGTCAATATCATCACCGATCAGAACGACCTTGGCCCGGCGCTGACCACCCACCCCGATGTGGCCAAGATCTCGTTCACCGGCTCGACCGCGACGGGACAAAAGATCATGGCCAGCGCCGCCTCGACCATCAAGCGGCTGACCCTTGAGCTGGGTGGCAATGACGCGGCTATCGTGCTGCCGGGTGCCGACCCTGCCAAGGTCGCACCGGGTCTGTTCGCAGGGGCGTTTATGAATGCCGGTCAGGTCTGTCTGGCGATCAAGCGCGCCTATGTCCACGACTCTGTCTACGAAGAGGTCTGCGCGCGTCTGGCCGAACTGGCCGAGGCCGCCGTGGTCGGAGACGGGCTTGAGCAAGGCACCACCATCGGCCCGCTGCAAAACCGCATGCAATATGAAAAGGTCAAAGGCTTCCTTGACTCGGCGCGCGCTGATGGCCGCATCATCGCCGGGGGTACCCTGCCCGAGGGGCCGGGCTATTTTATCCGCCCGACCATCGTCGCCGACGTCAGGGACGGTGACCAGATCGTCGATGAGGAACAGTTCGGCCCGATCCTGCCGGTGATCCGCTTTGACGATGTGGAATCGGCGGTGGCAAGCGCGAACCGGCTTGAGCTTGGCCTCGGCGGCTCGGTCTGGGGCGAGGATCGCGATCTGGCGCGCAGCATCGCCGAACGCATCGAAAGCGGCACTGTCTGGGTCAACAAACATCTGGATTTCGGGCCAAACATCCCCTTTGGCGGGGCCAAGCAATCAGGCCTCGGTGTCGAATTCGCTGAGGAAGGGCTGGCCGAGTTCACCCAGATCCGCATCCTGAACGAGGCGCGCTGATCGCCCCCGGGGTCCAGTCCCGTCTCAACCGGCGAGATCGGACCCGTTCCGGCGTTGCGGGGTGGCAAAGCTTTTGCGAAACCAGTCCTGTAGCAGCAGCTTGTCATAGACAAAGCGCCTGCTGCTGTTATGGCCGCGCGGGTCCGACAGATAATTCATGTCGGTCAGCCGCTCTTCGCCCGTCCGGATGGTCACACCATCCTGCATCAGCCGATAGCGCAAATGGATGCGTGGCGGGGTCACGTCGCGCAAAAAGCGCACATCACCGAACCCCGTGCGCCAAGGCTCGAACTCACCGGCAAGATCGATGTCGAGTATCTCGATCACAAGGCTTTGACCGGGCGGCAGGTAGCGGGTGCCAAGCTCGGCGAACCAGCGGTCGAACTCTGCCAAGGCCGAAGTCCGGCTGCGTTCACGGTGAAATTCGCGGTCGCGGAACCGCTCGGGCGTTATGTAGGTGACGGCGACGCGCCCCGGGTCGGGCGCGACCGGTGCGGCAATGACACCCGGCGCCACAAGCGTCAGAGACAGTGACAGGAAGATGGTCCTGAGCATGGTCTTGCCTTTCGCATAACCAACCCCTGTCCAAACATATGGGCGGGTCGCACGAAAAGTCAAAGCTGGCCGTCAGGCCCGTGCATCCTCAAGCATCATCTGCGCCGCCTTTTCCGCGATCATCATCACCGGAGCGTTGGTATTGCCGCTGGTGATCGTCGGCATGATCGAGGCATCGGCGACACGCAACCGTCCAAGCCCCCGCATCCGCAGACGCGGATCAACCACAGCCGCGTCGTCCGGGCCCATGCGGCAGGTGCCGACCGGGTGAAAGATCGTCGTGCCGATATCGCCCGCAGCCTTGATCAGATCCTCATCGCTTTGCAGGGCGGAGCCGGGTAGATATTCCTCGGCCCCGTAGCGGCTGAAGGCTGGTTGCGAGGCAATGTTACGGGTCAGGCGGATGGCACGCATTGCCACCTCGCGGTCGCCCTCGGTCGCCAGATAATTCGGCTGGATGGCTGGATGGGCGCGGAAATCCGGCCCGGTGACATGGACCGATCCCCGGCTTTCGGGCCGCAGGTTGCAGACCGATGCGGTCATGGCCGGGAATGGATGCACCGGGTCCCCGAACTTGTCGAGGCTGACGGGCTGGACGTGGAATTCCAGATCCGGGGTCGCCTTGTCAGGCCCCGAACGGGTAAAGATGCCCAGCTGGCTGGGCGCCATAGACATCGGCCCCGAGCGTTTCAGCAGGTATTCCAGCCCGATCGCCGCCTTGCCCAACAGATGCGAGGCCTTTTCGTTCAGCGTCGGCACGCCTTGCACCTTATAGACCATGCGCAATTGCAGGTGGTCCTGCAGGTTCTCACCCAAAGCCGGAACCTCGATCTGCGTGTCGATCCCGGCGGCTTGCAAGACATCGCCGCGCCCGACACCGGAATGTTCAAGAATCTGGACCGAGCCGATGGCCCCCGCCGCCAGCACCGTTTCACGCGCCGCACGGACCTCGCGCCGCTGGCCCTGATGGTGAAAGAGAACTCCGGAGACCTCTCCCGCCTCGATCACAAGCTTTTCGACCTCGGCCCCGGTCAGGATGCGCAGGTTCGGGCGGTTGCGTACCGGACGCAGGAAGGCCTTGGCCGCACTCCACCGCCAGCCGCTGCGCTGGGTCACGTCGAAATAGCCGCCGCCCTCATTATTGCCGCGGTTGAAATCCTCGGTGTGGGGGATGCCTGCCTGTTCGGCCGCCTCCATAAAGGCGTCAAGCACCGCCCAGCGAACCCGTGCCGTCTCGATCCGCAGTTCACCGCCCGCGCCATGCATCTCGTCGCCACCGCGATAATGATCCTCTTGCGCCTTGAACAGCGGCAGAACATCGTCCCAGCCCCAGCCGGCGCAGCCAAGCTGGCGCCAATGGTCGTAATCGGCCGCCTGCCCGCGCATGTAGATCATGCCGTTGATCGACGAACAGCCGCCCAGCACCCGCCCGCGCGGATATAGCAGCGCCCGCCCGTTCAGCCCCGGCTCGGGCTGGGTGCGAAACCCCCAGTCGGTGCGCGGATTGCCGATGCAGTACAGATAGCCCACCGGGATATGGATCCAGTGGTAATTGTCGCGCCCCCCTGCCTCAAGCAGCAGCACCCGGTTACGTGGGTCGGCGCTAAGGCGATTGGCCAGCACGCAACCGGCGCTGCCCGCGCCGATCACGATATAGTCGTAGCTTTCCATCGGATACTCCATGCCTGACCCCCGCATCGGCGCGGGCCTTGCCGTCAATTTTCGGTTCGGAAGCCGAGCATCTTGCCAAGTTTCGTGGCGCAGAACTCGCCCACGATGCCCCTGCGGAACAAAAGCACGCAGACCATAAAGACCAGCCCGGTGATGATGGTGACCGGGAAATCCGACGTGGCAAGCACGTTTTGCAGCGTCACCACCAGCCCCGAGCCGACAATCGGCCCAAACAGCGTGCCGATACCGCCCAAAAGCGTCATCAGGATCACCTCGCCCGACATCTGCCAGGTCACATCGGTCAGCGTGGCGAACTGAAAGATCAGCGCCTTGACCCCACCCGCAAGCCCCGCCAGCCCCGCCGACATGACAAAGGCGCCAAGCTTGTAGTGCTGGACCGAATAGCCAAGCGAGATCGCGCGGCTTTCATTCTCGCGGATCGACTTCAGGATCATGCCAAAGGGCGAGTTCACAAAGCGCCAGATGATCAGCAGCCCGATCACAAAGACCGCAAGGACAAAGTAATACATGTTCAGCGGCTGGTTCAGGTCGATGACGCCGAACAGATGGCCGCGCGGCACCGACTGGATCCCGTCCTCACCATGGGTAAAGGGCGCTTGCAGGCAGAAGAAAAAGAACATCTGCGACAGCGCCAGCGTGATCATGGCGAAATAGATCCCCTGACGGCGGATGGCGATGGCGCCCATCACCAGCCCCAGCGCCGCCGCGCCAAGCACGCCCAGCAGGATGCCCGCCTCGGGCGACCAGCCCCAGACCTTGACCGCATGGGCGGTGAAATAGGCGGCGCCCCCGAAAAAGGCCGCGTGGCCAAAGGACAAAAGCCCGGTATAGCCCAGGAGCAGGTTGAACGCCGAGGCGAACAGCGCAAAGGCCAGCAGCTTCATCAGGAAGATCGGATAAAGAAACAGCGGCGCCGCCAAAAGGGCGGCCAGCGCGATCACCAGCAGCACCAGCCGCACCTGCCCGGCGCGGGGGTGGGCTGCGACCTGTTCGGTCGCGATGGGTTCGGATTTAGCGGCCATGTCAGGCATCCTTTCCGAAAAGGCCCGCAGGCCGCAGGATCAGCACGATAGCCATGATGACAAAGATCACGATATTCGAGGCTTCGGGGTAAAAGACCTTGGTCAGCCCCTCGACCACGCCCAGAAGATAGCCGGTGACGATGGCGCCCAGGATCGAACCCATGCCGCCGACCACCACTACGGCAAAGACGATGATGATGAGGTTTGACCCCATGAGCGGCGAGACCTGATAGACAGGCGCTGCCAGCACCCCGGCAAAGCCCGCAAGCCCCGCGCCAAGCGCATATGTCAGCGTCAAAAGCAGCGGCACGTTCACGCCAAATGCCTGCACCAGCACCGGGTTTTCCGTCGCTGCGCGCAGATAGGCGCCCAGCCGGGTCCGCTCGATCAGCAGCCATACCCCAAGACAGACGGCCAGCGAGGCGATGACCACCCAGCCGCGATAGACGGGCAGGAACATGAAGCCAAGGTTCACCGCTCCGGTCAGTTGCGACGGCGGCGCATAGGGTTTGCCCGAGGCACCAAAGAACCAGCGGAAGGTCCCCTCGATCGCCAGCGCAAGGCCAAAGGTGAAAAGCAGCCCGTACAGCGGATCAAGCCGGTAAAGCCGCGACAGCATGGTCTTTTCCACCAGCGCCGCGAACAGCCCGACGATCAGCGGCGCAAGGATCAGCGCCAGCCAGTAGTTGATACCGCCCACCGTCAACAGCAGCAGCGCGACAAAGGCGCCCAGCATGTATTGCGCGCCATGGGCAAAGTTGATGACCCGCAAAAGGCCAAAGATCACCGCCAGCCCCAGCGAAAGAAGCGCATAGAAGCTGCCGTTGATCAACCCGACCAGCAACTGCCCCATCAGGGCCTGCACGGGCACGCCAAAGATCATGGTCATGTCATACCCCCAGTTCCCGATGCAGCATGTCCATCTGCGCCGGCAGCCCGGCGACCGGGAATTCCGCCGTCATCCGGCCGTGGTCCATCAGATAGAAACGGTCGGCGACCCTGGCGGCAAAGCGAAAGTTCTGCTCGACCAGCACCACGGTCATGCCCCGGCTCTTGAGTTTTTTCAGCACCTCGCCAATGGCGTCGATGATGACCGGGGCAAGGCCCTCGGTCGGCTCGTCCAGCAGCAGGCAGCGCGCGCCGGTGCGCAGGATGCGCGCCATGGCCAGCATCTGTTGCTCACCCCCCGACAGCTTGGTGCCCTGACTGTTGCGCCTTTCGCGCAGGTTCGGAAAAAGCTCGTAGATCTCATCGACCGACATGCCGCCTTCGGCCACTTTGGGGGGCAGCATCAGGTTTTCCTCGACCGAGAGGCTGGCAAAGATGCCGCGCTCTTCAGGGACAAAGCCCAGCCCGGCGCGGGCCGTGTGATGCAGGGGCACCCCCATCATGTCGCGGCCGGCGAATTCGATCCGCCCGGTCCGTTTGCGCAAGATCCCCATGATCGTGCGCAGGGTGGTGGTCTTGCCCATGCCGTTACGGCCAAGAATGCAGACCGTCTCGCCCTCGGCGACGGTCATGTTCACGCCGTGCAGGACATGGCTTTCGCCATACCAGGCCTGCAGGTCGCCAACGTTCAGAAGCGGCGCGCTCATGCTTCGGACCCCATATAGGCGGTGCGCACGCGCGGATCGGCCGAGACGGTGGCGTAATCGCCCGTCGCAATGATCTCGCCCCGTTGCAGCACGGTGACGTGGTGACAGATATCGGCCACGACGCTGAGGTTGTGTTCGACCATCAGCACGGCGCGTTCGCTGGCAACGTCGCGGATGATATCGGCGACCATGGCGACGTCCTCTTGCCCCATGCCGGCCATCGGCTCGTCCAGCAGCAGGACGGCGGGGTCAAGCGCCAGCGTCGTCGCGATTTCAAGCACGCGCTTGCGGCCATAGGACAGATCCGCCGCCCGATAATCGCGCCAGCGCGACAGGCCCAGCTTTTCGATCAGTTCATCGGCGCGCGCATCAAGCCGGTCAAGCGAGGATAGCGGCAGCCAGAACTGCGTCGCCAGCCCTGCCGGGCGTTGCAGCGCAACCTTGACGTTTTCACGCACGGTCAGATGCGGAAAGATTGCCGAGATCTGGAACGAGCGGACCAACCCCATCCGCGCCACCTTGTCGGGGCGGGTATGGGTGATGTCCTGATCAAGCAATGTGATCTGCCCCCGCGTCGGTTGCAGGAACTTGGTCAGCAGGTTGAAGACTGTCGTCTTGCCTGCCCCGTTCGGCCCGATCAGGGCGTGGATACGGCTGTGATGGACATCAAGATCGACGCCATTCACCGCCGTGAAACCCGAGAAATCCTTGCCAAGGCCACGGGCGGAAAGAACCACCCGCGGCCCGGCCTGCGTTGCCACAGACAATGCCATCACTTGACCAGCGGACAGCCGCTTTCGGCGGGATTAAGGAAAGCCTCGTCCCCCGGGATAGTGGCAAGGACGTTATAGTAATCCCAGTCCTCTTTCACATCGCCCGGCGCCTTGACCTCCATCAGGTAGACGTCCTTGATCAGCCGCCCGTTCGGCCCGACCTTGCCGTTCTGGGCAAAGACGTCGTTCACCGGCATTTCGTGCAGCTTGGCGGCGACCGCCTCGGTTTCGTCGGTACCAGCTTCCTGGATCGCCTTCAGGTACTGGGTCACGGCCGAATAGGTGCCGGCGTGAACCATGTTCGGCATGACGCCGGTACGCTCTTTGAAGCGTTCACCGAATTCGCGCGATTCCGGAGTGCGGTTCCAGTAAAAGCTTTCGGTCAGGGTCAGCCCCTGCGCGGCGTCCAGCCCGATGCCATGAACCTCGGCCAGCGTGAACAGCAGCGCGGCAAGGCGCTGACCGCCCGCAGTGATGCCGAATTCAGCCGCCTGTTTGATGGCGTTCTGGGTGTCCATACCGGCATTCGCAAGGCCGATGACCTTGGCACCCGAGGACTGCGCCTGCAACAGGAAGGACGAGTAATCCGTCGTCGCCAGCGGGTGACGCACCGCACCGACGACCGTGCCGCCCTGCGATTTGACGAAATTGCCGGTCTGCTCTTCCAGCGAATAGCCAAAGGCATAGTCGGCAGTCAGAAAGAACCAGCTGTCCCCGCCCGCCTTCACCAGCGCACCGCCGGTGCCGACGGCCAGCGCATGGGTGTCATAGGCCCAGTGGAAACCATAGGGGGTACATTGCGGGCCGGTCAGCTCGGTCGTGGCTGCGCCGGTGTTGATGGTGATCTTTTTCTTTTCCTGGCTCAGCGCCTGCACCGCCAGACCGACCGAAGAGGTCGTCAGCTCCATGATCGCATCGACCTTTTCGGTATCATACCACTGGCGCGCAATGTTCGAGGCGATGTCGGGCTTGTTCTGGTGGTCGGCGGTGACAACCTCGATCGAGGCATCAAGCACCTTGCCGCCGAAATCCTCGACCGCCATCTTGGCGGCCTCATAGGAATATTTGCCGCCAAAGTCGGCATAGACCCCGGACTGGTCGTTCAGGATCCCGATCTTGACCACGCCGTCCGAAACCTCGGCAACGGCAGGCGCGGCAATAAGGCCGACCGCGGCGGTCGACAGCAAAAACTTACGCATCATTTCCTCCCAAAGGCGCATCCCTTCAACCGGGAATGCTGTCCCATTACAGTCGAGGGCGACTCCATCCCCGCCCTCTTGCACAGAACGATGCCGAGAATTCGGTTTTGACACAAGTGTTCAGAGAGGTTTAATTACTTACAGGACCTGTGCATTTATGAACAAATGGCAAATCTGAGCTGGGATGACCTGCAATTCTTTCTGGCGGTGGTACGCGATGGACAGCTCTCACGCGCCGCACGCTCGCTCGGAACCTCGCATGTTACCGTCTCGCGCCGCATCGACCGGCTGGAACAGGCACTGAATACCCGCCTGTTCGAACGCAATCCGCGCGGCTATGAGCCGACCCCGGCGGGTCAGCGCCTGATCGAGGCGGCCGAGCGCATGGAAGAGGCCGCAGGGCTGATCCCGCTGGACCAGCGCAGCGCGCCCGGTCAGCCCCGTCCGCTGCGGCTGGCCATGCCCGAGGGGTTCAGCAGTCTGTTTTCCACGCACCTTCTGCCCGATTTCATCGCCCGCTTTCCGCTGATCTCGCCCGAATTGATCGCCATGCCTCAGGTGCTGTCGCTATCGCGGCGCGAGGCGGATATCTCGATCACGCTGGACCCGGTGACAAGCGGCCCTTATCGGTCCGAACGGCTGGCCGATTACACGCTGCACCTTTACGCGACTCGCGAACATCTCAAAAGCCTGCCGCCAATCAACAGCCCCGAAGATCTGCGCCAGATGCGCTTTATCGGCTATATCGAAGAGATGATCTTTGCCCCCGGCCTGGACTATCTGGGCGAAGTTCATCCCTCGATCCGGGCAAGCGTTAAAAGTTCCAGCATATTCAACCAACTGTCGGCGGTTCGTAATGGGCTCGGCATTGGAATTCTGCCTTGGTATGTGGCAGCGAAATACCCCGAGCTGCAGATCGTGCTGCCCGATCAGGTACGGCTGACGCGTACCTATTGGCTGACCTGTCATCGAGATATGCGGGTCACGCAATGGGTGCGCGCGGTGATCGGCTTTCTGTCCCAGAGGCTGGCCGAGCGCGGTCACCTGCTGTCGCGCCCGATCGGCCATCCCGGACCGGGCTGACGCTTTAGCCCCGCCCCCAGCCGGAAACGCCCAGTTCAGCCCGGTATTTCGCCACTGTCCGACGCGACAAGGTAACGCCCTGCCCCATAAGTGCCTGCGTCAGCGCCGCGTCCGAGATCCGCTGACCTGCCGGCCATTCCGCGATCAGCCCGCGCAGTGCCGCCAATGCCGCCTCGCGCCCAATGCCCGGGTTTCGCGGGCTGGCAGGTGCCAAAAGCAACCTGCGCAAAGGCACGGTACCGCGCGGACTGCGCATGGCCACCCCGGCGACCGCCCTGCTGATCGTGCTTTTTGCCAGCCCCAGCCGCGCGGCCAGATCAGACAGGGTCAGCGGCCGTAACGCCCCCTCTCCGCGTAGCCATCCCGCCTGAACCTCCGCCGTGGCCGAGGCGATGCGCAACAGGCTTGCCCCCCGTGCCTGACACGCTGAAACCAGCGCGCGGGCCAGGGCCGTGTCCCCAGCCCTCCCCTCTGGACGCAGGCCAAGGGCGGGGGCATCAAGCGGTCGGACACCGCCGTCGGGGGTCCACTCCAGCTCGGGCGGCGCAGCGGGGACTGCGCCCTCAGCCAGCGGATAGGGCGACAGGGCGCGCAGATCGGCAAGCATTCCTGCCGCATCCTCACCATCGCATCCGCAATGGGCCTGAATTGCTGCCAGATCGCCTGCGGCGGCAAGGTCCAGCCGCCCAAGCAGCCGCTCGATCATCGGGTCCAGTCGCCCGCGCGCTCGCAATTGCAACCGCAGACTTTCCGCCAGATCGCGGGCAAAGACGCCGGGCGGCTCAAGCCCCTGCAATACCGGCAAAAGCGCCTCGATCCGCGCATCCGGCACATCCAGCCAGCCTGCAATTTCGGGCAGGGGATCAACCAGCCAGCCGTGATCATCAAGGCAATGGACCAAAGCGCGGGCAAGCCCGGCATCCGCCCCGGAAAGGCGCAACAGGCCGATCTGATCCGTCAGCGCCTGTCGGGGGGACAGTGCATCCGCCGCCTCGATCAGCTCAAGACAAGGGTTGCGCGCCGCCTCCAGCCGCAATCTGCGGCGCAGGCGCGCGCCGTCCATGCGCAACAAATCAAGCGACAGCCGCATCTGTTGGCTTAACGCAAGGCCGCGGATCTGGCGCTGTTCCTGACTTTGCATCCTGCCCTTTCTGTCCCGACCTGTTGCGCCACAGTGTTGCACCGCCTTGCAACACCTGCCCACGGAAATCCCAGCAAAACTGGCCTGCCGAATTTGGCACCGGCGTTGCTTGCATGATGGGCAGGGAGGACGAACATGGTCAAGGTCGGCATCATCGCCAATCCGGTTTCTGCCCGCGACATCCGGCGGGTGATCTCTCATGCAGGGAACCTGCCCATCAACGATCGGGCCAACATCGTGCTGCGCATGATGGCCGGACTGGCCGCAACCGGCGTTGATGAGGTCGTCGCCATGCCCGAACATGGCGGCATCCGCTTTCATCTGGAACGCAGCATCCAGCGCGAACAGCGCCTTGGACAGGGGGTTTTCCCCCGCCTGCGCTATCTCGACATGCCCGTTACCGCCACGCCCGAGGATAGCGCCCGCGCCGCCCGGATGATGGCTGCGGAAGGTGTCGCGGCTATCGTGGTGCTGGGCGGCGACGGCACCAACCGGGTGGTGGTCGGCGCCTGCGGCGATGTGCCTGTGGCGGGGGTCTCGACCGGGACCAACAATGCCTTTCCCGAACTGCGCGAGCCGACGATCACTGGCCTCGCAGTCGGGTTATTCGCCTCGGGACAGGTGCCGGGCGACGTGGCGCTAAGGGCGAACAAATGGCTTGAGGTGACGCTTGGCACCCGGCGAGAGATCGCGCTTGTCGATGTCGCTGTCGTCGAGGACCGCTATACCGGCGCACGCGCGATCTGGAAAACCGCCGGTTTCCGCGATCTCTTCGTGACTTTCGGCCTGCCGCAGGCGATCGGCATGTCAGCCATCGCGGGGCTTTGCGACCCGGTGGACCGCGATGCGCCCGAGGGGCGGCACATCCGCCTGTCGGCCGACGCGCCACGCCAACTGACGGCACCGATTGCGCCGGGGCTGATCGACCGTGTCGGCATTTCCGAGGTCACGCGGATGACCCCGGGTGAGACGCACCGGCCCTCGATCCAAGCCGGCACCCTGGCCTTTGACGGAGAGCGCGAGCTGACCTTTGACGAAGGCGACCGGGTCGGGGTGCGGCTGATCCCCGATGCCTTCCGCACAATCAATGTGCCCGCCTGCATGGCCCGTGCCGCGCAGGCCGGACTGTTTATCCGCAATCCAGACTGAACCGGACAAGGGAGGAGTTCATGTCCAATCCGTTTCCCCTACCCAAGGAACGGCTGCTCGAAGCCTATCGCAAGATGCGCACCATCCGCGATTTCGAAGAGCGGCTGCATGTCGATTTCGCCCGTGGCGAGATCCCCGGCTTTGTCCACCTTTACGCCGGCGAAGAGGCGACGGCAGTGGGCATCATGATGCATCTGCACGACCGCGACCGCATCGCTTCGACCCATCGCGGCCATGGCCATTGCATCGCCAAGGGCGTCGATGTGAAGGCGATGATGGCCGAGATCTATGGCAAGGCGACCGGCTGTTGCGCGGGCAAGGGTGGCTCAATGCATATCGCCGATCTGTCGCTGGGCATGATGGGTGCGAACGGCATCCTTGGTGCTGGTGCGCCCCTGGTTTGCGGCGCGGCGCTGGCGGCGCAAAAGCTTGGTCATGACGGGGTCGGGATCACCTTTTTCGGCGACGGCGCCTCGAACCAGGGCACGGTGCTGGAAAGCATGAACCTGGCCGCGATCTGGAACCTGCCCGCGATCTTTGTGGTGGAAAATAACGGCTATGCCGAGTCGACCTCGGTCGATTACGCCACCGCCTCGGACAGCTATGTGGACCGGGCAACGGGCTTTGGCATGCCGGGCATCACCGTCGACGGCATCGACTTTTTCGCGGTCTACGAGGCTGCTGGCGAGATCATCCGCCGCGCCCGCGAAGGCGGCGGGCCGACGCTGCTTGAATGCAAGAACGTGCGCTTTTTTGGGCATTTCGAAGGCGATGCCCAGACCTACAAGGCTCCGGGCGAGAATGAATACAACCGCGAACACAACGATTGCCTCAAGCTGTTTCGCCAGAAGGTCACACAGGCGGGCGTGATCTCGGATGATGAGCTGAACGCCATCGATTCCGAGGTGGCGGCCCTGATTGACGAGGCCGTGGCCGGGGCGATGGCCGCACCGCTGCCCGGCCCCGGGCAACTGACAACCGACGTTTATGTGACCTATTGAGGGAGGGCTCACCATGGCACGCATCATCAGCATGAAGGACGCGGTGAACGAGGCGCTGGATCAGGAAATGACCCGCGACCCCACCGTGATCATGATGGGCGAGGATATCGTCGGCGGCGCCGGCGCCAAGGGCGAAGACGACGCCTGGGGTGGCGTTCTGGGGGTCAGCAAGGGGCTTTATGCCAGACACCCCAACCAGATGATCGACACACCTTTGTCCGAAAGCGCCTATGTCGGCGCGGCAATCGGGGCGGCGACGGCAGGGCTGCGACCGGTGGCCGAACTGATGTTCGTCGATTTCATCGGGGTCTGCCTTGACCAGATATTCAACCAGGCGGCCAAGTTTCGCTACATGTTCGGCGGCAAGGCCGAAACTCCGGTGGTAATCAGGGCGATGTGCGGGGCGGGCTTTCGCGCCGCTGCCCAGCACAGCCAGATGCTGACCCCGCTTTTCACCCATATCCCGGGGCTCAAGGTCGTCTGCCCCTCGAATGCCTATGACTGCAAGGGGCTGCTTATCCAGTCGATCCGGGACAATGACCCGGTGATCTTTCTTGAGCACAAGAACCTTTACGCCAGCACGGCCGACGTCCCCGAAGAACCCTATACCATCCCCTTTGGCGAGGCGAACATCGTCCGCGAAGGCGGCGACGCCACCATCGTCACCTATGGCCAGATGGTCGGACGCTCGGTTGAGGCTGCCGATCTGCTGAAAAAGGAAGGTATCGGGGTCGAGGTGATCGATCTGCGCACCCTGTCACCCATCGACATGGACACGGTCCTGGAAAGCGTCGAGGCGACCGGACGGCTGATCTGCGTCGATGAGGCGAACCCGCGCTGTTCGATCGCCGCCGACATATCGGCAACCGTGGCGCAAGAGGCCTTTGACGCGCTCAAGGCGGCGGTGCAGATGGTGACGCCGCCCCATGCGCCGGTACCCTTCTCGCCCTCGCTTGAGGACAGCTACGTCCCCTCGGCCACCCGCATCGCCGAGGCCGTCCGCAAGACGATGGAGAACTGACATGGCCGATATCACCCCGATCCTGATGCCGAAATGGGGCCTCTCGATGAAAGAGGGCAAGCTTTCCGCCTGGCATGTCTCGGAAGGCGACACGATCAGCCCCGGCGATGAGATCATGGATGTCGAGACCGACAAGATCGCCAATGTGGTCGAGGCGGCCGACGGCGGCCTGTTACGCCGCCGCATCGGCGCCGAGGGCGAGACCTATCCCGTCCGCGCTTTGCTGGCGGTGATGGCGCCTGAAAACGTCACGGATGCCGAAATCGACGCCTATGTCGCCTCTTATGCCACCCCTGCGGCAGGAAGCGACGATGAGGCGGCCGGTCCAAGCTATCAATATGCCGATCTTTCCATGGGCCGGATCCGCTATGCCGAAAGGCCGGGCCAAGGCACAGCGCTGATCCTGATCCACGGCTTTGGCGGCGATCTGGACAACTGGCTTTTCAACATCGACGCATTGGCCGAGGGTGGCCCCGTCTATGCGCCGGACTTGCCCGGCCATGGCCAGTCGGTGAAATCGGCACGTCCCGCCGGGCTGGATCTGCTGGTCGAGACCGTCACGGCCTTCATGGATCATCTGGGGCTTGAACGTGCCCATCTGGCAGGTCACTCGATGGGCGGGCTTGTCGCCGGCACTCTGGCTGCGCGGCATCCCGAACGCGCGGCCTCGGTCACGCTGATCTGTTCGGCAGGTCTCGGCCCCGAGATCAACAGCGATTACATCGACGGTTTCGTCAATGCCGCCGGGCGCAAAGAGCTTAAGCCGGTGCTGGCGCATCTGTTCAACGACCAGTCTCTTGTCAGTCGTTCAATGATTGAAGATCTTTTGAAATACAAAAGACTGGATGATGTTTCTGAATTTCTTTCTGAACTTGCAGGCAGCCTTTTTAGTGCTGGCAGGCAAGCGGCAGAGATGGGTGGGGCGCTGGCCGCCTCGGGCGTGCGCACGCAGGTGATCTGGGGTCAGGGCGATGCGATCATTCCCGCCGCTCATGCCGAAAACCTGCCCTCGGCCACGTGTCACGTCATCCCCGACGCCGGCCATATGGTCCAGATGGAGCAAGCAGCCGAGGTAAACCGCCTTATCCGCGACTTTATCGCCTGAACCGCTGGCCGTCCCCAAGGGGGCGGCCCTTTGCAATAAGGGAGGGAAGGACATGAGCAATTCCGTCAAGGGCCGCTCGGTCATCGTCACCGGCGCTGGCCGCGGCATCGGGCGCGCCATAGCCGCAGGTCTGGCACAGGCCGGCGCTCATGTGGTGATCGCCGATATCGCCATAGACAGCGCCGAGGCCACAGCTGCCGAGATCCGCGCCGACGGCGGTCAGGCAATAGGCATTGCCGTTGATGTGACCGACCGTACCAGCATGCGCGAGCTGATTGCCCGTACCGTCGCCGAATACGGGCGGCTGGACGCGATGTTCAACAATGCAGGTATCGCACAGGTCAAACCATTCAGCGACATCACCGAGGAAGATTGGCATCGCGTCATGGATGTGAACGCCATGGGCGTGCTGATCGGCATTCAGGAGGCCGCGAAACAGTTCATTGCCCAGGGCGGCGGCGGCAAGATCGTCAATACCGCAAGCATCGCCGGCAAACAGGGCTATGAACCGCTGGCCCATTACTCGGCCAGCAAGTTCGCGGTCGTGGCACTGACCCAGGCCGCAGCGCGGGCCTTTGGCAGCCACGGTATCTGCGTCAACGCGATCTGCCCGGGCGTGGTCGCCACCGATATGTGGAAACTGATCGACAGGGGCTTCAAGGATGAGGGGCTGACCCAGCACGACAATCAGGCTTTCGATGAATTCTCGGCCGGGATCCTGCTTGGCCGCCCCTCGCGCCCCGACGATCTGGCCGGTGTCTCGGTCTTTCTCGTCTCGGACGGATCGAATTACATGACCGGGCAAAGCCTGGTCGTCGATGGAGGCATGGTGCTGATATGACCGCGAAACAGAAACTGACCGAGATGAATGCGCGTGCAGCCACGCTATACAAGGCCGATCCCAAGACCATGTCCGCCTTTCGCGGGCTGATGGTCGCAGCCACCCGCGAAGGCCGGATCAGCGCCGCGATGAAAGAACTGATCGCCCTTGCCGTCGCCATCGGGCGCGGCTGCGAGGACTGCGTCATCTTTCACACCAATGAAGCCAAGGCCCATGGCGCCAGCCGCGACGAGTTGCTGGAGGTGCTGGCCGTAGCCGTCGAAATGTCAGGTGGTCCCGGGACGGTCTATGCCGCAAAAGCCCTTGCAGCATTTGATGAACTTTAAAGGGAAAAACCATGAAAGCATTACGTTTCCATGCCGCCCGCGATCTGCGTATCGAGGATATTCCCGAACCACCCCAGCCCGGTCCCGGTCAGGTTCTGATCCGCAACAGCCATGTCGGGATCTGCGGCACTGATCTGCATGAATATGCCTCGGGGCCGATCTTTATCCCGATCGAACCACACCCCTGTTCCGGCGCTCATGGACCGCAGGTTCTGGGCCATGAATTCGGCGGCACGGTCGTCGCGGTGGGCGAAGGCGTGACCAAAGTCGCGACCGGCGACCGCGTTGCGGTTCAGCCGCTGATCATGCCGCGCAGCGATGAATATTTCGCCGATCGCGGCTGGCACAACCTTTCGGGCAGCCTTGCGCTGGTCGGCTTGTCATGGATCTCGGGCGGGATGGCCGAGATGGCGCTGCTGAACGACTATAACGTCGAAAAGATCCCCGACGGGATGACCGACGAAGAGGCCGCGCTGGTCGAGCCGACCGCCGTGTGCGTCTATGCCTGCGACCGCGGGCGGATCACGGCGGGGGACTCGGTTCTGGTCACCGGGGCGGGTCCCATCGGCATTCTTGCGCTGCTGACCGCAAGGGCTTTTGGGGCGACGCGGCTATTTGTGTCGGACGTGAATGACACGCGGCTGAAACTGGCCGCCGAGGTCGTGCCGGGCGTCGTCACCATAAACCCCACCCGCGAGGACGTCGGAGAGCAGGTCCGCAAGGCCACCGGTTCGGGCCTTGGCTGCGACGTGGCGCTGGAATGCGTCGGCAATGAACGGGCGCTGCAATCCTGCCTTGATGCGGTGCGCAAACAGGGTGTCATCGTCCAGACCGGTCTGCATCCGGGCAAGGGAAGCATCGACTTTTTCCAGCTGACCTTCAAAGATGCCGAGATCCGCGGCTCATGGTGTTATCCGACCCATAGCTGGCCACGCACGATCGAGCTGATCGCCTCGGGCGCGATCCCGGCCAGCCGGGTGATCACCAAGCGCATCACTCTGGATCAGGCAGTCAGCGAGGGGTTCGACGCCCTGCTTGATCCAGCTGGCAGCCAGCTGAAAATCCTGATCGACCTGTCGCGTTAAACGGGCCGCGCAAGATTTCTGCACCGTCGCGGCCGGTTCGTGCTATGGTCGCGCCGGGGCTTTGGGAGGAGCCGATGCGGGCGATGCCGGATACGGGGACGCATGTCCTTGAAGTCATTCGCGTGGCCGAAGGCGCGCCGTCGCCGCGCCGCGATGCCGATGTTCTGGCCTCATGGCGGCGCTGTGTGAATGAGCATCAGCTGGACCCCAGCCGCCAGATCGGCCCGCGCATCGTCACCGAACAGGAACTGCGTCTGCACAGACAGGAATCCGAGGAACTGTTGTGCATGGCGCGGCACGGGATGGAGGATCTTTATCGCCGCGTGAATGCCATGGGCTATGTGCTGCTTTTGTCCAATGCCCGGGGCGTGACGGTGGATGCAATCGGGGATGCCGAGCTTGACCGCGACCTGCGCCATGCCGGCCTGATCACCGGATCTGAATGGCATGAACGCCATGTCGGGACCAATGGCGTCGGGGCCTGCCTTGCCACGGGTCGCGCGATCACCGTGCATCGCACCGATCATTTCGACCTTGCGCTGACGCCACTGTCCTGCACCGCCGTTCCGGTCCATGACACGCAGGGCAAGCTGATCGGAGTGCTGGATCTGTCCCATCTCAGCGCGCCTCAGGACAAGATGAGCCAGGCGCTGACGCTTGAGGTAATGAAATCCTGCGCCCGCCGGATCGAGATGGCCAATCTGGTCCGCCGCCATCGCGGCGACTGGATCTTGCGGCTGAACCCCTCTCCCGAGTTTCTGGATGTGGACCCGATGGCCGCGGTGGCGATCAGCGCCGAAGGGCGCATCAGCGGCATGACCCAGAACGCGCAAGAGCTTTTGGCGCATCAGGGGTCCGACATGCTGATCGGGCGGCGGTTCAGCGACATCTTTGCCCATGACCTGGACGATCTGCCCAAACTGTCGCGCGCCATGGCCCCCGTCGATGGCGCGCTTGAGATGCAATCGGGCGGGCTGATCTTTGCCCGTGCCGTGCCGCCCTCGGCCAGGCCGCAACGTGCGGCCGGACCCCGCCTGCCCGCGCCTTTGGCGGCGGTTCATGGCGGCGATCCGGCCATGCAGCGTCTGGCGGAACGCGCGGCCAAGGTCGTGGATCGTCAGATCAGCATCATCCTGCGCGGTGAGACCGGCACCGGCAAAGAGTTCATCGCCCGGGCCATGCATGCCTCGTCCCGCCGGCGTGGCACCTTTATTGCCATCAACTGTGCCGCCCTGCCCGAGGCTCTGATTGAAAGCGAACTTTTTGGCTATGCCCCGAACGCATTTACCGGCGCCCATGCCCGCGGCAAAAAGGGCCTGATCCGCGAAGCCCACGGCGGCACCCTGTTTCTGGATGAAATCGGAGACATGCCGCTGACCTTGCAAGCGCGGTTGCTGCGGGTGCTGTCGGAACGCGAGGTGATGCCGGTTGGCGCCACCCGGGCCGAGCCCGTGGATATCCGCGTCATCTCGGCCTCGCATCGCGATCTGGCTGCGCTGGTGGCCGAGGGGCGCTTTCGGCAGGACCTGTATTACCGGCTGAACGGGCTGATCCTCGACATTCCTCCGGTCCGGGCGCGCAGTGATCGGGAATGGCTGATCACCCGCATCGCCGAGGCAACCGAGGGCAAGCCGCGCTTTTCGCCCGAGGCCATGGCGCGACTTCTGGCCCATGACTGGCCGGGCAATGTGCGCGAGATCGTCAATCTATGCACCCTTTGCGCGGCGCTATGCGATGGCGCAATCGTCGGCCCCGAGGATCTGCCCGCCGATATCAGTCACCCCGCCATGACCAACCCCGACGCGCGTCCTGTCGAGGGGGCGGCGCTGCACCGGCTGATTGCGGAATGCGACGGCAATATCTCGGCGGCGGCACGGCTGGCGGGGGTGGACCGCAGCACGATCTATCGCCGGATGCGACGGCTTGGCCTGACCAAAGGGGCCTAGCCACCCGCCGTATCAAGGCTGTGACGGTGCCTCTCGGCCAGCAGACCGGTCATCTGCTCGACCAGACCGCCGATCGGCCCGCCCCGTTCCCATGCGTAGATCGAGACGACCATGGCGGGCTCGCCCCCGAACCCGTCGCAGCGGCGCAGGTCCGCGCCCAGCCCAGCCACCGCCGCCACCGGCAAAAGCGTGATGCCAAGCCCGCCTTCGACCCCCAGGACCACGCTGTGCAGGCTGCTGCCGGAAAAGGCGACGTACCAGCGCCTGCCTTCGCGTTCGATCCGCTCAAACATCGCGTCGCGGTAAAGTCCGCCGGGCGGAAAGACCACCAGCGGCACCGGGTCCTGCCAGTCGCGTGGCAGCAGCGTGCTTTCAAACCAGGCCATCGCCTCGGTAAAGCTTGCGCGGCAATCGACGGCGGCGGCGCCCTCTTTGACCACGACGATATCAAGATCGGCAGAGGGATAGCGGCGCATCAGTTCGCGACTAAGGCCGACAGTCACATCCAACCGGATCTGCGGAAACTGGCGGGCAAAGCTGCGAAATATCCCGCACATCCCGGCGTTAAAGATATCCTCTGGCAGACCCAACCGGATCGAGCTGGTGCCGCTTGGGTCACCAAGCGCCAGCTCGGCCTCTTGCTGAAGGGCAAGGATGCGGCGCGCGTAACCCAGCAGCCTCTCACCCTGTGGGGTGGGCAGGACGGGGCGGGCGGTACGTTCGACCAGCGGATGGCCGGTCGCATCCTCAAGCCGCGCCAGCTGCTGGCTGATGGTCGATTGGGTCATGTGCAACCGCTCGGCCGCGCGGGTAAAGCTGCCGCAATCGACGATGGTGACAAAGGCACGCAGCAGACGCGGATCAAGCATCGGCCCCTCCATTCGATTTGCGCATGATTATCATCCGGACATTTAATTTCCAGATAATCTTGTCAGAGCTTATTCAGAATGGCGCAGGATGAGATTGGGGAGACGCCGATGCAGAACGAATTCCACCACAGCCGCCGCGCCTTTCTGTGCGGGACCGGAGGGCTGATGACGGCCTCGGCCGTGATCGGCATGGGCAGCACCGCAGCAGCACAGACCACCGCCGACAGCGAGCAGGTCACCTCGGTCCCCGATACGCATTACTACCTGACCGACGTCCGTCTTGAGGACGGATTTGAACATGAGGGCGAATATATCGCCGCGACCCTCACCGGGCTTTACACGCTGGAGATCCGCGATGGCGCGATTGCGGCTATCCTTGATCCGGGCGCGGCGCTGACCGCTGGCGTGGCGCGCTATTCGGCCGGGGGGCGGCTGGCGTTGCCCGCTTTTCGCGACATGCATATCCATCTGGACAAGACCTTTTACGGCGGGCCGTGGCGTGCCCCTCTGCCGCGTCAGGGCAAAACGATCATGGACATGATCGCGCGCGAAGAAATACTGCTGCCGCAGCTTTTGCCCTTTTCGCAACAGCGGGCCGAAGCACTGATCGGGCTGTTGTTGTCCCAAGGCACGACCATGGCGCGCAGCCATTGCAATATTGATCCGGTCAGCGGCCTGAAAAGTCTGGAACATCTGAAACTTGCACTGGAAAATTACAGCGACAGGTTCGATTGTGAAATCGTTGCCTTTCCCCAACATGGTCTTTTGCATTCCAAGGTGGATGGGCTGATGCGCGAGGCGATGGCCATGGGCGTCGAATTCGTTGGCGGGCTTGATCCGACCAATGTTGATGGCGCGATGGAAAAGTCTCTGGATGCGATGTTCCAGATCGCGCTGGACCACGACAAGGGCGTGGATATCCACATCCATGAAACCAGCCCCTCTGGCGTCGCGGCGATCCGCTATATGGTCGATACGGTCGAGCGTACGCCGCAGCTCAGGGATCGGCTGACGCTCAGCCACGCCTTTGCGCTGGCGACGCTGAGCGAGGCCGAACTTGATCCGCTGGCCGAGCGCATGGCGGCCCATGGTGTCACGGTCGCCTCAACCGTGCCTATGGGGGCGCTGACCATGCCACTGCCGCGCTTGCGCGAAAAGGGTGTGACGCTGATCAGCGGGACCGACAGCGTGATCGACCACTGGTCGCCTTTTGGCACCGGCGACATGCTGGAAAAGGCCAACCTTTGCGCCCAGATCTATGGCGGGCGCGACGAATTCGCCCTGACCCGCGCCATGGCCATCGCCACCGGCGATGTCACCCCCCTCAATGACGCGGGTGCGCGTGTCTGGCCACAGGCGGGAGACCAGGCGGAATTCACTTTGGCCGAGGCAAGCTGCTCGGCCGAGGCGGTGGCGCGCCGCACCCCCCGCAGCGCCACCTTCCACAAGGGCCGGCTGGTCTTTGGCAACATTGCCAAGGCCTGAGCAGCCGTTGTGAACGGGGCAGGACGGTCACCCGCCCTGCCCCTTACCCATCACGCGCCTGTCAGTCGTAAAGGGCAGCGAACTGGTCGCGCAGCAGGTTCTTTTGCACCTTGCCCATGGTATTGCGCGGCAGTTCATCGACGAAAAGCACGTGCTTGGGTTGTTTGAACTTGGCCAGCCGCCCTTCCAGCGGGGCAAGAACGTCCGCCTCGGTCAGCGCGGGACTGCCCGAGGCGACAACCACCGCCGTCACCGCCTCGCCGAAATCGCGATGCGGCAGGCCGATCACGGCGGATTCGACCACGCCCGGCAAGGCGTCAATCTCGGTCTCGATCTCTTTGGGATAGACGTTATAGCCGCCGCTGATGATCAGGTCCTTGCCACGGCCGACAATGTGCAGATAGCCACGCTCATCGAATTTCCCCAGATCTCCGGTGATGAAAAACCCGTTCGCGCGCAGCTCGGCAGCGGTCTTTTCGGGCATCTGCCAATAGCCCTTGAAGACGTTCGGACCACGCACCTCGATCATTCCGATTTCCCCCGCGGGCAATTCGTCGCCGGTTTCGGGATCGGTGATGATGATCTCGGTCCCCGGCAGGGGCAGGCCGACCGTCCCGGCAAGGCGCGGCCCGTCATAGGGGTTCGAGGCGTTCATATTCGTCTCGGTCATGCCATAGCGTTCAAGGATCGAATGACCGGTGCGGGTCCGCCATTCGCGATGCGTCTCGGCCAGCAGCGGCGCCGAACCCGAGATGAACAGCCGCATATTCGCGGTCGTCTCGGCGTTCAGCATGTCATCCTGCAGCAGCCGGACATAAAAGGTCGGCACCCCCATGAGCACCGTCGCCCGCGACATGCCCTCAAAGATCTGATCCACATCGAATTTCGGCAAGAAGATCATCGAGGCGCCCGAAAACAGCACCACATTCGTCGCCACAAACAGCCCGTGCGTGTGAAAGATCGGCAGGGCGTGGATCAGCACATCGCGGTCGGAAAAGCGCCATTCCCCGATAAGCACCCGGGCGTTTGAGACCAGATTGCCATGGGTCAGCATCGCACCCTTTGACCGCCCGGTCGTCCCCGAGGTGTAAAGCAGTGCCGCCAGATCATCGCTGCTGCGCGGCACGGTGGCAAAGGGTTCAGGCGCGATCCATGCGGCATCGGTCAGGCTGCCCTGCCCCCTGGCGTCCAGCGTGACGATGCGCGCACCGGCGCCCTCGGCCGCCTCGCGCAGCGCCTCTTGCCGTGCGGGGTCGCAGACAAACAGCCTGGGCCGGGCATCACCCAGGAAATAGGCGATCTCGGCCGGGGTATAGCCGGTGTTCAGCGGCAAGAACACCGCCCCCGCCCGCAAGGTGGCGAGATACAGGATAATCGCCTGCACCGATTTTTCGACCTGTACCGCGACGCGGTCGCCGGGCTGAACGCCCAGCTCGACCAGCGCGTTGGCCATATGGCCGCTGCGGGCAATAAGGTCGCGATAGCGGATATTCTCGCCCGCAGGAATCTCGATCGCCACGGCCTCGGGGTCGCGGATGCCGGCGGCGAAAAGGTCGAACAGATTATCACTCATGAGTTGTCCCCGTCATTCAAGGATTAGAGGCCGGCAGCATCCGCCGGACGCTGTCCGAGGCGGCGATGGCGCTGCGCTCGGCAAATGCTTCGTGGTTCGCCTCGATACGGCCAAGGTCGTACAGATAGTTCACCATCAGCCCATGGGATTGTTTAAGCCCATTGGCCGACACATCGCCCAGAAAATTCAGCCGCTCTAGCCGCGCACCATTCCCAAGGTGGAACCGCGCCACCGGATCGACAGGCCGGCCTTTCTGATCACGGGCGCGCAGGAAATAGGTCGCAGCGGCAGCCAGCAGAGGCTCGCGCAGGCTTTCGGCGCGCCCGGAGTCCTTGTGCCAGTCGGGATCGTCAAGCAACGCAAAGGCAAGCCGCTGGTCGGCGTCGATCAGGTCCGGGCTTTCATCCTGACGCTGGCGCGCCAGCCAGGCGGCGAAACCCGGCACCGGGGACAAGGTGACAAAGGTGCGGATATTGGGCAGCTCGGCCTTAAGCTCTTCGACCACCTGTTTGATCAGGAAATTGCCAAAGGACACGCCGGCAAGCCCACGCTGAGTGTTCGAGATCGAGTAGAACACTGCCGTTCTGGCGCGCTCGGCCGCGATGGGCTGGCGGTCCAGATCAAGAAGCCCCGCGACATTGTCGGGAATATCCTCGGTCAGCGCGACCTCGACAAAGATCAACGGCTCATCCACCAATTGCGGGTGAAAGAACCCATAGCAGCGCCGGTCGGTCGGCTGCAGGCGGTTGCGCAGATCGTCCCAGTTCTGGATCGCATGCACCGCCTCATAGCGGATGATCTTTTCCAGAATGCCTGCGGGCGTGTTCCAGTCGATATGGCGCAGCACCAGAAACCCCCGGTTGAACCATGACGAAAAGAGATGGGCGAAATCATGATCAACCCGTCTCAGCGCCGGATTATGGCGCAGGTGGCGCAACAGCTCTTCGCGCATGCGCACCAGCGCCGCCGTGCCGCCGGGCGCAAGGTTCAGCCGGCGGAACAGCTCCTGCCGGCGCGGCTCGGCGGCAGCATGCAGGGCCTCGACGGCGTCGATGTCGTCGGGGTCACGCTCAACCGCCTGCAGGGCGCTACGGACGGCCTCGGTCCCGGGGCCGAAATGATCGGCGAGGTTTTGCAGAAAGGTCAGCCGCGCCGCCTCATCCGCATGTTCAAAGGCGGCAAGCAGCCCCTCGGCAAGGACCACGCCCGAGGCCTCGCCCCGCCGCGACAACAGCGCCTCGCCCAGTTCGCACAGGTCGGGCGCCTCGGCTGCGGCTGCGGCATCTCGGCGGCCAAGCAGGCGTCGGCCGCGCGCTGTCAGCACCTCGAACAACTCGCCCAGAAAGGCCGGGCGGGCGGGGCGCGGGGTCTCAACGGTCTTGATCATTTCGGGCCTCCGGGTTTTGGAGAAGGGCCGCCGGGATCACCCCGGCAGCACGACGAAGATCAGCCACAGCACGACCGGAGCAACCACCGTCACCAGCGCGCCATAGTTCAGCAGTTTGCGGAGAAATACCTGACGGTCTATCCCGCGCGCATTGGCAAGGACCAAAGCGCCATTGGTCGAGAAGGGACTGACATCGACGATGGTCGAGGCAACCGCCATCCCGGCGATGAAGCCGATCGCGCCAACGCCGGTATCGCCCTGCAGGAACGGCACCGCCAGCGGGATCAGCGAACCAAGCACCGCCGTAGACGAGGCGAACGCCGAGACCACCGCCCCGATAAAGAACAAAAGCAGTGCCGCAAGCAGCGGCGAAGCCATGCCAGCGACGCTGTCTCCGACAAAGTCGATGGTGCCCATATGCTCCAGCACCGCGACATAGGTCGAAACGCCGGTGATCAGCATGATCTCGGGCCATGCGACCTGCGCCATCGCGCGTTTCTGCATGGTAGGGTCCCAAAGCGCGAGCCCAAGGCCGATGGTCAGCGACACGAACCCGATATCAAGGTTCAGCGCCAGCACCAGCACCGCCAGCAGGGCCAGCGCAGCAAGGGTTACGATCTGGTAAAGCGTGCCTTCGGCCTGCCCGATCTCGGGCTCTTCGGCAACAAGGCGATGGGATTCGCCGCCGCCTTCTTCGCCGATGCGGCGGCTTAGCGCCTCGGCCTCGCTGTCGCCAAAGATCTGCGGCCCGGTCGCCGGACGGGCGATCTCAAGGTGCGGTACGGTCACCGGCTCGATCTGCTCGGGCTGGGCCTGCATCAGCTTGCGCCCGCCCAGCACCATAAAGAGCAACAGCGCCACCGCCGCGTTGACGAAAAAGCTGGCGGCAAAGGTCGCCATCGGCGACAGCGGCAACCCGGCCTTG
Organism: Paracoccus sp. TRP; assembly: GCF_000185925.1. Lineage (NCBI taxonomy): Bacteria > Pseudomonadati > Pseudomonadota > Alphaproteobacteria > Rhodobacterales > Paracoccaceae > Paracoccus > Paracoccus sp. TRP. Next base: position 81,303 of record NZ_AEPN01000011.1, read on the forward strand.
GCGACGACGCCATTGGTGATACCGCCATAGATGCTGATCGGCGAAAAACCACCCGCCTGCGCACCATGCACGACCATCAGACCCATCAGCAGGGGCGAGATCTGGTAGCGAAAGGCGAAACCCAGTGCGATGGGCGCAACGATGGCGACCGCACCGGGGCTGACCGCCCCGACCGAGGTAAGGATGGCCGAGATCACGAACATGATCCACGGAATCGCCCCGATCCGGCCCCGCACTGCGCGCACGGCCATGCGCACCAGCCAGTCGATGGTGCCGTTGTTCTGCGCCAGCGCGAACAACCAGGTGATGCCGACAAGCGTCAGGAAAAGACCGCTTGGAAAACCGGCGATAATCTCTTTGGCGGCCTGTCCGGCCAGCAGTGTGCCAACCAGAAAGGCACCGACAAACGCCAGCACCCCCATGTTGATCGGCCAGATCGTGGCGACGACGAACATCCCCGCCAGCACATAGATTGATAGCAGATGTGGGGTCATGCGCGGCTCCTCTCCATGCAAACCTCCTTTTGCCGCGTTGCGGCCTGTCAGTTCCCCGCGCCCTCCTCTGACGCGCGAATCCACATCTGTCTGTTATACGTATATTCTTCGCTGTTGTATATAACAAATCAAGACATGGATAAAAGCCGTAAAGCCGCTTATCTTATGGGAAAAAGGCAAAGGAGGCGTTCCATGACGCGAATCCCCAACACGCTGCGCATCCGCAACGCGCTGGAAAACGCCATTGTAGAGGGCAAATATCCGCCCGGCGCGCGGCTGGATCCCGAGGCGCTTGAGCAAGAGTTCGACGTCTCGCGCACGCCCATCCGCGAGGCGCTGCACCAGCTTGAGGCATCGGGTCTGGTGCGTGTGGTCCCCAAGCGCGGCACCTTTGTCACCGAATGGAGCGCCAGCGAACTGGCCGAGCGGTTCGAAGTCATGGCCGAGATCGAGGCGACTTGTGGCCGCCTTGCCGCCCGTCGCATTACCGAGGCCGAGCTGGCCGCATTTGAACATGTGCACGAGGAATGCCGCCGCCTGTGCGAGGCCGGTGAGGTCGAGGCTTATTACGCCCGCAACTCGGATTTTCACCATTGCATCTATCGCGCCACCCATAACGACTTTCTGGCGCAAGAGGCCGCGCGGCTGCATGCCATGCTGCAACCCTATCGGCGCATGCAGCTAAAGGTACGCAACCGGATGATGCGGTCATTTGCCGAACATGACGCGGTGGTAGCACGGATACGCGCGGGCGATGATGAGGGCGCGGCCGAGGCCCTGCGCAGTCATGTCATCGTTCAGGGCGACCGCTTCCACGACCTGATCGCGGCGCTGCGTCAGGAACGCTGACAAATCATGTCCAGCCTGGAAAAGCGCTGGCGCTGAGCCGCCCCGGAATGGAATAAAGGCCTGAACGGGACGGTGGAGATGCCAATGCGCTATTTCGATTTCAGTACCTGGCATGGGGTTCTGACGACGCTGCTTGGCATTGCGCTGTTCACGCTGATCGGGGTGGGCATCCGGGTCCTGATGCAGCTGACCATCCAACAGCGCCAGCAGCGCATGAACCGCCAGATCAACGAGCGGCTGCGGGTGCTGATCGCTGCCTATAAGGTTCTGGGCGGCTCATTCACCGGCGAATTGCTGGTCGACCCATCCCATCTGCGCGATCTGCACCAGCGCGCGCAGGAGACAGATGATGAAGCCGCTGGCCCGGCCGGCTCGGACCGGGCGCGCCGCATCCGCGATGCGGTCGAGGCGGCGCTTTCCGATATCATCCTGTTGGGGACCGAAGAGCAGGTGCGGCTGGCCAGCCATGCCGCGGCCGAGATGGTGGCCGGACGGCCAATCCATACTGCCGAACTGGTGATCTCGCTGCGCGATTTCATTCGCAAGGCGCTGGATCTGGGACCGGTCCCGGCCGATGTGACCATCCCCTTGCAGGGTCCGGCCCGCCAACAGTCGGGCAGTGCGCGCGGCGGCCGGGGCGAGGGCGGCGGCCGCTCTGGCGGGGGTGGTGGCACAGGCATGGGCGGTGGTGGCACAGGTGCAGGTATGGGCATGGGGATGGGGCTTGGCCGCCATGCCGATGATGCCTCATAGGGGGCTGGACCCTGCCTAATTCAATCCTGCCTTGCGCAGTGCGTCCACGTAAAGATCAAGGTCTTCGGGGTCGCGCAGGGGCGGCACCTTCTTCCAATGGTCGATGGTGAAATTCGGATGCACGCGCATCACCTCGCGGGCATGGTGGCGTGCCTCGTCCATATTGCCCAGGAGGGCGTGACTGGCGGCCAGCAGGCGGTGGGCCTCGGACCGGTCGCGCATGCGGTAAAGCGCCTCGATGGCGCGGGCGTAATCGCCCATGTGGAAATAGCTGTCGCCAAGGAACCACAGATAGGCGTCGGGGTGATAGGGATTCAGCCTGATCGCCCGCTCGATCAGTTGCACCGCACGCTCACCCTGACGGACATAGGCCAGGCAATCGCCCATATAGGCCAACAGATCGGCGTCATTGGGGTTCAGGGCCAGGGCATGTTCATAGGCAGCGATCGCCTCGTCATGCTGCTTTTTGTAAAGATGGGCGAGGCCCATTTCCGAAAAACCGCGCGCGTCCAGATGGTCGCATTCAACCGCGCGTTTGGCGAGATCCAGCGCCCGGTTCAGTGCCGCATCGGGATCGTTGGTCCAGTTATAGCGCCATTCGACGTTAAAGGTACGCGACATGGCGGCATAACTGCGGCCGTATTGAGGGTCCAGCTCTTGCGCCTGTTCAAACAGGCGGCGGGCGTGCAGGTTCGCCTCTGGACGAAAGCGAAAGCCCATATCCTGGCCGCGCAGGACAAGGCCATAGGCATATAGCGCGGGGTGGATCTGTTCGGCGAGGCGGCGGCGCTCAAGCGTCTCGATCTGGATGGCAACGCGCGCCGCTGTCATGGCCGCAACATCGTCCTGAAAATCAAAAATGTCAGCCATGGTGCCATCGTAACGTTCGGACCACAGGGTATTTTCGCTTTCAGCCTCGATCAGGTCCACGGTGATCCGCAGACGGTTTTCGGCACGGCGCAGGCTGCCGGCAAGCAGATAGCGCACACCCAGACTCCGGCCGATCTCGCGCAGCGAACTGGCCCCGGCCGCCGCCACGAAAGAGGAATGGCGCGCAATCACCATCAGATTGCGGAACCGGCACAGGCTGGTGATCAGATCGGCGACGATGCCCCGGCAGATATAAAGATCATTCGGATCGCCCGAAATATTCTCAAGCGGCAGAACGGCAAGCGAGGCATCTGTCATCGTCTCGCGCCCCGGCCGGGCAAGGGCCGAGGCATCAGCACCGGCAGGCAGGGCCGCATCGGTCTCGGCCGAGGCGACGGCAAAGACCTCGACCGGGGCCGAGATATTTTTAAGCCGCTTGCGGCCAAGCGAGCGCAGGATCAGCGCCGGATTGTCGCGCACCAGCTGATAAACCGTATCGGTGACACAGATCCCCCCCGGTGCGGCAAAGCTTTGGATCCGGGCGGCAAGATTGACGGTGTGGCCATAAACACCGTCCCTGCCCGCGAAAACATCACCGATCGAGATGCCGACTCGATAATAAATCGGCTCTGCGCCCCCGGTCCATGCGGTTTCGCGCGCCAGTTCGCGCTGCATCGCCAGCGCGAAATGCAGCGCCTTTTGGACACCTTCAAAGACCGCGACCAACCCGTCGCCCGCCGTATTGACGACAGCGCCTCCATAATCGCTGACCAGCCCACGGATCAGATGCTGGGACCGGGTCAGGCGCGCGACCGTCCCCGCCTCGTCCTTTTCGACAAGGCGCGTGTAGCCATGCACATCGGCATAAAGCACCGCCAGCTGCCTGGGGCCGGACAGACTTGACTGCACACACATCGTCCTGACGCCAACTCCTCACCCTGCCTCATTTGGTCGTTTGGAATGCTTACGACCTGCGGGGCAGGTCAAGCCACACCCCCCTGAACTGTCAAGTCTAGATGACGGAAACCGGGCATTCATTGGCTTAAGTGCTTGCAAAGCAACTTTTCATCGCCAAGACCCGGTTCTACCATCCCATCGCCGCCCGCTGAGCAGAGGAGAAAAGCGCATGACCCTTGCCTCGCCCTGCCTGATGGCGCTGCGGGCCGAAACTGAAAAGCAGCACCGTCGCGGGACCCATCGCACTGTGCCGCCTGCCCAGACATTGGCGCGGCTGACCGCACTGATGCCCGCGATAGGGATCACGCGGCTGGCCAATCTCACCGGGCTCGACCGGATCGGGCTGCCCGTCACGATGGCCTGTCGGCCCAATGCGCGCTCGCTTGTCGTGGCGCAGGGCAAGGGGTTGGACCTTGCCGCCGCCGGGGCATCGGCCCTGATGGAGGCGGCCGAGCTTTACCATGCCGAACATATCGAGCAGCCGCTGAAACTGGGCAGTCAGGCCGAACTTGCGCCCACCCATGACTTTGCCGATCTGGCGCGGCTGCCAAGGATCTCGGACCGCTTTCACCCCGATCTGGTCATGCTGTGGATCGAGGGGAATGAGCTGGTTTCGGGCAGCAGTCGCTGGGTACCGTTCGAGATGGTGCGGGCGAATTACACCCTGCCCCCGCCACCCGGCAGCGGCTGCTTTGAATGCAGCAGCAACGGGCTGGGCGCGGGCAACAGCATGGGCGAGGCGCTTTGCCATGCTATCTGCGAGCTGATCGAGCGTGATGCGACCACCCTGTGGAACGCCCGCCCTGATCGCCGCGCCGACACCGGGCTTGACCCCGACAGCATCGACGACCCGGCCTGCCGCGAGGTACTGGCGCAGCTTCAGCGCGCCGGGTTCGGCATCACGCTGTGGGAAACGACAAGCGACATCGGTGTGCCTTCTTTTTTCTGCCTGCTTACCGACCGGCGCGATCCTTTGCATCACCACGGCATCGGCGCTGGCACCCATCCCTCGCCGGGGATCGCGCTGATGCGTGCCCTGACCGAGGCGGTGCAGGTGCGCATGACCTATATCTCGGGCGCGCGGGACGATCTGTCACCGGCCGAATTCACCGCCCGCCACCGGGCCGAACGCGCCGCCGAGGCTGACGCCCTGCGCGCCGCCCATCACCCGCGCCGTGATTTCGCCGCCATCGCCGATCAGGCACAGGACAGTTTTGCCGGTGATCTGGAGTGGCTGCTTGAACGGTTGCAGGCGACAGGGATGAATGAGGTCGTCGCGGTTGATCTGAGCAGGCCGCAGCTGGGACTGCCGGTGGTGCGGGTGGTCATTCCGGGGCTTGAGGGGCCGGACGACCACGCTGCTTATCGCCCCGGCCGCCGTGCCCTGGCGATGGAGCAGGCGCAATGACCGCGATCATCTTTGCCGGACCCAGCCTTGATGACAGCGACCGCGCGGCATGGCCCGGCCTTCAGTTCCAGCCGCCGGTGCGTCAGGGCGCACTTTACGCCGCAGCCTGCCTGCGCCCCCGGGCAATCGGTGTCATCGACGGCTATTTCGACGGGGTACCGGCTGTTCTGCACAAGGAAATCCTGTGGGCGCTGTCACAGGGCATCGCGGTATTCGGCGCATCCAGCATGGGTGCCCTGCGCGCGGCCGAACTGCACCATTTCGGTATGCGCGGCATCGGCCGCATATTCGAGGATTACCGTGACGGTCGCCTGACCGATGATGATGAGGTCGCCCTGTTGCACGGCCCGCCCGAGACCGCCTACCCCGCCCTCAGCGAACCCATGGTCAATATTCGCGCCACCATTACCCGTGCGCAGGCCGAGGGCGTGCTGGATGCCGCCGAGGCCAGCGCGCTGACCGCCGCCGCCAAGGCGCTATTCTATCAGGACCGTTCATGGCCCGAGGTTCTGGCGGCCGTCCCCCTGCCCGCCCCGGCATGCGAGCGGCTGCGCGACTGGCTGCCCCGTGGCCGCGTCGATCGCAAACGCGAAGATGCGCGGGCACTGTTGCAAGCTGTCGCCGACCACCTCGCATCGGATGAGCCACCCATATCGCCCGGCTTTACCTTTGAATTGACCGAGGCCTGGGCCAATGCGCCATGGCTGACCCCTGCACCTCGGGAAGAAGGGCCTGACGCCGACGCTATCCTTGACGAACTGCGGCTTGAAGGCCCGGCTTATGCCGAGGTCAGACAGGCGGCACTGTTGCAGCATCTCGCTGATCAGGCCGCCACGCGCGAAGGGCTGAAGCTGCAACCCAAAGAACTTGCCAAAGCAGCCGAGGATCTGCGCCTTCCCCTTGGCCTTTTGCGCAAGCGCGACCTTGATGAATGGGCACATAAGAACGGCCTTGACGATGCCGGGCTGGCGCGGCTGATCCGCGCCCATGCAAGCGTGGAAAATCTGGCGCGACGGCTGGATGGGGCGCTGCACCCGGCAATGCTGGATCAGTTGCGGCTGCAAAACCGGTATTCCACGCTGCGGGACAATGCGCTGGCCAGCCCCGATCAAGGGACGCCGCGTACCCCGCCCCGGCCGCTGCTGCTCGCATGGTATTTCGAGACGCACCTTGGCCGCGAAATCCCCGCTGATCTGAATGAGTATGCGGCAGGATTGGGATTGTCCGACCTTGATCGGTTCTTTGAGCTGCTAGGCAAGGACTTCGCCCGGCATCATTCGCGCTGACGAAGCAGATCGACAGAGACCCTGCGCTCGGCTATCTTTACACATCGTGTGGTCGCCATAGCGTTTACCTTGTGCGATTCCCGCGTCTTGCACTCGCCAGCCCGGCGATGGCGCTCTGCCCCTTGGATAGCGCAGCATAGGAGCCATGATGCCCGAGACATTGCTCAGCCCGTCAAACATCCTGCTTTTCGGCCGCGTGCTTGAGGATCTGGTGATCCGCACGCAGCCCAAAGACAAAGCCGGTTCCAAGGGGGGCGAAGGCGGCAGCCTTGGCACCTCGGGACAGCTGGAACAGCAGCTGCGATCCGAAGGGGCGGCGTTTGCCCGCATCTACGGCTATGGCCAGAACGGCCTTTACCATGTCCTGCCCCGGCCGGCGCTGTTTCTGGTCCATGGGCAGGGCGAGCCTGCAAGCCGCGTCCATTCTGGTCTGGGGCGCGAGGGCGGCGGCGATCAGACACAAGGCATTCCGATGCCGCTGGATGATCTGCGCGTCTGGTCCTATGACAAGGCCGACTATTCGATCCGCATGAATATGCAAAGCGGGACGGTTGAGCAGCTTTTGCAGGGCGGCTCGCGCAGCCGTAGCCGGCGCGGCATGAGCATGCGCGGGATGAGCATCAACAACAACAGCACCAAGGAATGATCAGGCCGGGGCGCCGCACGACAGCGGCGCCTGAACCCGCCTAGATCTGTTGCAGCGCAGCCTGCCCGGCTGATCGCAAAGGCGGGCGGGCCATTGGTGCGGCTGTATCCGGCGTCTCGCGGCTTAGCGCCAGCGGCTCGGCGATGGCCGCCGCGATTTTACGCCACAGCGGAACCTCGATCTCTAACCGCCGCGCAACGAGCTCTCGGCCCATGGCACGGGGTGCCAGCCGCATCAGCCCGCGATAATCCGTCGCCAGCGTACACAGCAACCGGTCAAGGGCCTGCAAATCCTTTTCCAGCAGACCGGTCACCATGAATTGCGCATTGGCCTGGGTGGCGATGCACAGCGCTGCCGCCACCTGTTGCGATCCCTTGCAAAGGTCGCGGTACTGGCCGGCAAGCTGGGTCAGCAGGGCCATGGGGCGGGCAAACTGACGGGCATCAAGGCGATAGGGCTCGATAACCTTTTGCAGCTCAAGCTCGCACATGACCATGCGGCCCGAGGATTCGATCAATGTCGTGCCAAACGCAAAGCGGCGGGCAAGCGGCATCGGCTCACCCTCTTTCAAAAGCTCTTCGATGGCGAAGGCAAGCTCAGAGGCAAGCTTTTCGATCCGGCCACAGGCATGCATCATCGGCCCCTCGCTGCCTTCGATCCGTTGCAGCTCGACCGCAAGCGCGCCCCAAAGCCGCTGCTCGCCAAAGCGGATCATGCTGGCCCCGCGCGGTGCGCGCCGGGCATGGCCGCGCAGAATGACGCGACAACGGTCAAGCTCGCCAGCCGCTGCCTGCAGATGCTCGGCAATCGGGGATCCGCCGTTCACGTCATAACCCGCCATCACCGAGGAAAGCCCCTCGATCTGGGTTAACAGTGCCTGTGTACGCGGCAAAAGATGCTCAAGCCCATAGCGCGACATGGCGCGCAGCCCGGTCTCGGTCTCGGTTGTGGCGCGGGCAATCGCGCTGGTATCGCGGGTGGCAATCTGGCTTATCTGCCGCTCTTGCAGGCTCGCCCGGGCCTGCACATGCAGGGCGGTCAGACCTACACGACGCAACACCTCGGCGCTGGCGGCAAGCTGATCGGTGACACGGCATGTTTCGTCTGGTCGATTCGGCATGGTCACACTGACCTCCGGTTAACGGAGTGTTCGCCGTTGTTCTTGACTGATCAATCGGTAAAAATCTGTGCGGAAGCGCACAAAGGCGGTCTGGACAGACGCCAACCAGAACCGGACAGGGAAAAGGAAAGGGCGCGGAGGAATGACGAAAACGCTTGGGCTTGGCGATCTGGAGTGGTTTGCAGATCTTACCCCACAGCAGCTTGCCCAGATCGAGTCCATGATGCGGCGACGCCATTTCGCCCAGGGACAGCTGATTTTTGAGCGGCGCGACCCCGGAGAAACGGTGTTTTTCGTGCTGTCTGGGAACGTGCTGGCCGTGCATTGGACCAGCACCGGGCGCGAGATCGTCTATAGCGACATCGGCCCCGGCAACGCCTGTGGTGAGCTGTCGGTCCTTTCGGGTGAGCCGCGCTCACTGTCGCTTTACGCCCGCAACGCCTGTACGCTTTACGAATTGCCCGGCGCCGCGCTGCTGGAACTGATGGACAGCCAGCCCTCGGTCCGGCGCGCGATTACGCTGCATCTGATCCGGCGCGTGCATGCCCTGACTGACCGGGTGCATGAGCTGACCTCGCTCAGCGTCGAAGAGCGGCTGCGCGCATGGCTTTTGCGGACTGCGCTTGATCGCGGCGGGCTAAAGCCCGGTCGGGTCCTGCCCGATGTTCCGACCCATGCCGAGATCGCCAATATCGTCGGCGCGAATCGCGAAGCAATCAGCCGCGGCCTTGCCAAGCTAAACCGCGAAGGCGTGATCGAAAGCGGCCGCCGCACCCTGCGCATCCTGCGCCCCGAGGCGCTGTTTTCCAATCCGGCTGAGTGACGGGGCGCGTAAATCGCCCCCCTTTTACCTCAGGCGGCCAAGGCCTCGTCCGGGGTGATCGCGGCCAGACCCAGAGAGGCCCCCACCGGGGGCGAGGTCAGCTGCCCCTCATGCGTGGCAAGGCCCGCGCGCAGATGCGCATCCTCTTGCAATGCGCGGCGCCAGCCCTTGTCCGCAAGCGCCAGCAGAAAAGGCAGCGTCGCATTGCCAAGCGCCTGGGTCGAGGTTCGCGCCACCGCACCCGGCATATTCGCCACGCAGTAATGAATTACCCCATCGACCTCATAGATCGGGTCCTGATGCGTGGTCGCGTGCGATGTCTCAAAACAGCCCCCCTGATCTATAGCGACATCGACCAGCACCGCACCGCGCGGCATGGTGGCAAGCTGGTCGCGCGAAACCAGCTTGGGTGCTGCAGCGCCCGGCACCAGAACCGCACCAACCACCATATCGGCGGTCTGGATCAGGTCGGCGGTCGCTGCGGCGCTGGCGTGCTGGGTGGTCAGCTTGCCCATGAACAGATCGTCAAGCAGCGACAGGCGCGGCAACGAACGATCCATGACCGTCACATTCGCGCCCATACCGACAGCGACCCGCGCCGCCGCAGCGCCCACGACCCCGCCGCCGATGATCAGCACATTGGCCGGCCGCACCCCCGGCACCCCGCCCAAAAGCACGCCGCGCCCGCCATTTGCCTTTTGCAGCGCCCATGCGCCGACCTGAGGGGCAAGCCGCCCCGCCACCTCGGACATCGGCGCAAGCAGCGGCAGGCCGCCGCGTGCATCCGTCACCGTCTCATAGGCGATTGCCGTCACGCCCGAGGCCAGCAGGTCCCGCGTCTGCTCGGGGTCCGGTGCAAGGTGCAGATAAGTAAAGAGCAGCTGGCCACGACGCAGCATGGCGCGCTCAGCTGCCTGAGGCTCTTTGACCTTCACGATCATCTCGGCCTCGGCAAAAACGGCAGCGGCATCCGGGACGATCCGCGCCCCGGCGGCCAGATAATCCTCATCCGCAAAGCCCGCGCCCTGCCCCGCGCCGGCCTCGATCAGGACCTGATGACCATGCGCTGCGGCCTCGGCAGCGGCGGCGGGCGTCATGCCCACCCGAAATTCCTGCGGCTTTATTTCCCTGGGGCAGCCGATCTTCATGTGTTTTTCCTCCCATACGTTATGGTGTTTTATGCGATCAGTCTGTCACTGCTGCCGCGCAAATGCTTGCGAAAGCTGGGGGTGCCGGCGCGGTAAGAATGAAATAGTTCAGCCAAACTACGCCATATTGACGAAGATTATTCGGCTTCATCGCCTACAGGCGCAAGAACCGCCGACAATGCGGACGGTCCGGCTTGCCCCTGCGCCGGGCGGGGCTATGCTTTGGTTTTCGGGATCGAACGGGGGACGATATGGGGCAGCTGATCGACGGCGTCTGGCACGACGAATGGTACGACACCGCAAAATCGGGCGGACGGTTTCAGCGCAGCGTCACGACCTATCGCAACTGGGTCACCCGGGACGGCAGTCCCGGTCCCGGCGGGCGTGGCGGCTTTGCCCCCGAAAGCGGGCGCTATCACCTCTATGTCTCGCATGCCTGCCCCTGGGCGCATCGGACGCTGATCTTTCGCGCGATCAAGGGGCTTTCCGATCATATCGACGTCTCGGTCGTTCATCCCGACATGCTGTCCGAAGGCTGGACCTTTGCGACTGATTTTCCCGGCGCGACCGGGGACCAGCTCTTTGGCCTGCCCTATCTGCGTGACATTTATCTTAAGGCCGACCCCAAGGCATCCGGCAGGGTGACGGTGCCGGTGCTGTGGGACAAGGTCCAAGGCACCATCGTCAGCAATGAAAGCGCCGAGATCATCCGCATGTTCAACAGCGCCTTCGACGACCTGACGGGCAACTGCGACGATTATTGCCCGGCCGCGCTGCTGGACCAGATCAATGCGATGAACGAGCGTATCTATGACCGGATCAATAACGGTGTGTACAAGGCCGGGTTTGCCACTTCGCAGACAGCCTATGACGAGGCGGTAGTGCCCCTGTTCCAGATGCTCGACTGGCTGGAAGAGCACCTCTCGGCCCACCGCTATCTTTGCGGCGGGCGGATCACCGAGGCGGATTGGCGGCTTTTCACCACCATGCTGCGCTTTGACCCGGTTTATCACACGCATTTCAAATGCAACCGCAAATGGCTGCGCGAATACCCCAATCTATGGGCCTGGACGCGTGAGCTATACCAATGGCCGGGCGTGGCCGAGACGGTGCATTTCGATCATATCGTGCGCCATTATCACTATAGCCACGCCACCATAAACCCGCATCGCATCATCCCGATCAACCCGGTCATCGACTGGGACGAACCCCATGGACGCGAACAGGCCGGCGGCTGAACAGACCGCCCCGAACATCCGGTGAGACACGGCGACGCAGGCTTTCCTAGAGTTTCTCTCTGGATTGACAAGCCGGGCTGTCGGCGTATTGATCTTTCGTGCCGCGCCCTTTCCGGACCGGTGATGGTGCCGCAAGATGCCCTGCACGCCCTGACGGCGGAACAGGCGGTGCGGCGGATTTCGAGGTATGCCAATGCTGGCACCGTTTCTTATCATGCTGCGAGAGGGGCTTGAGGCCGCTCTGATCGTCGGCATCATCGCCAGCTATCTGCGCCAGACAGGCCGCAAGGAATGGCTGCCCGCGATCTGGGTTGGCGTGCTTCTGGCGGTTGCGATGTCGCTGTTCGCGGGGGCTGCGCTGCAACTTGTGGCCGCCGGTTTCCCGCAAAAAACCCAGGAACTGTTCGAAGCGGTGATCGGCCTTGTCGCTGTTGTCGTGCTGGCCGGCATGGTGTTCTGGATGCGCCGGGCCGCACGTTCGATCAAGGCCGAACTGCAGGGTTCTGTTGATCAGGCGCTGGCCCATCCGGGCGATGCCGGAACATGGGCGCTGATCGGCATGGTGTTTCTGGCGGTCGCACGCGAAGGGCTGGAATCGGTCTTTTTCCTGCTGGCGATCTTTCAGCAAAGCCGTGATGCCGCGGCCCCGATCGGCGCCGCGCTTGGCGTGATCACCGCCATCGGCGCAGGCTGGGCCATCTATGCCGGTGCGCTGCGCCTGGATCTGCGGCGGTTTTTCCGCTGGACCGGGGTATTCATCCTATTGGTCGCGGCGGGGCTGCTGGCCGGATCGCTGCGCGCCCTGCATGAGGCCGGGCTGTGGAACGGCCTGCAAGAGCGTGTCTATGACCTCAGCCACGTGCTGCCCGAATCCAGCCCGCTTGGCACGGTGCTGTCGGGCCTTCTGGGCTATCGCGAGGCACCGACGCTGGGCGAGGCGCTGGCCTGGGGCCTGTTTCTTGCAGTCACGCTGGTGCTTTTCCTCAGGCCGCAGCCGGGTCCCCTGCCCGCCCCGGCCCAGATCGCAGGACGGAAATGAGCAAACCTTCCAAAGGCATCTATCTGGCCATCGCCGCTGCCGGGGCGCTGGCCGTCGCAGGCGGCGTGACATTCTGGTACGCTGCGCAAAAAAACGCAGCCACTCAGACGACGGCCGATCAGCTGGTCACCGTCAATGCCACCACCTGCGAACCGAACACAATCACCGTCCCCGGCGGGCGGCGCAGCTTTGAGATCGTCAATGCCAGCGACCGCCCTATCGAATGGGAGATCCTGGACGGGGTCATGGTGGTGGCCGAGCGTGAAAATATCGCCCCCGGCTTTCGCTCGACACTGGAGGTGCAGCTTGCGCCCGGCGAATACGCGATCACCTGCGGGCTGTTGTCGAACCCGCGCGGCACGCTGACCGTGACCCCCTCGGATGAGGCGGCGGCGGCAGCCTCTGAGGTCACGCTGCGCAAGTTCCTTGGGCCGTTGTCGGAATACCGCGTCTATCTGGTCATGCAGGGCAATGCCGCCGTAAAGGCAGCCGAGGCGCTGCGCGATGCCGTCGCCGCAGGCGATCTTGAGGCCGCGCGCGAGGCTTGGCGTCAGGCTCGCCTGCCCTATCGTCGGGTCGAGCCGCTGGCCTATCGCTTTTCGGACCTTGAAGAGCGTATCGACGTACACGCCGCGTATCTGGCAAAGCGCGAGGCTGACCCCGCCTTTACCGGCTATCACCGGATCGAATACGGGCTTTTCGCCGAAAACAGCACCGAGGGGCTGACCCCGGTCGCCGAAGCTTTGGTCAAGGATCTGACCGAACTTGCGGCCCGGCTTAAGCAAGCCCCGCTGGATCCCGGCCTGCTGATCGAGATGCCGGGCGAAAGCGCCCTGCAAATCGCGCAAGGCCAGCTGCCACAGGGTGACAACCTATACGCCGGTAACGACCTTGAGGATCTGGGCGCAAGCCTCGACGGGATCGAAAAGCTGACCACCCTGCTGCGTCAGGTCGTCTCACAGGTTGATCCGGCGCTGGACAAGGTGATCGAACAGGACTTGCAGGCCACCCGCGCCCGTCTGGCCACAATCACCGCTGAAGGACATCCGAGCTATGGCGATGTCCCCAAGGAGCAGCGCGAGGCGCTGGCTGCGGACCTGACCCAGCTGTTTGAAAGCCTGCGCAAACTGCAACCTGCCATTGGAATGAACTAGAAATGATCCGTCAGACCCCGCTTGCCGTCACGCGTCGCGACCTTCTTGGCCGGCTGGGATTGAGTGTGCTGGGCGGGACTGTCGCGGGGGGGCTTGGCCCCCTTGCGCTGCCTGCGCTGGCCGATGAGGCCAAGCCCGGCCATCAGGTGGTCGATGCACCCGCAGGCCATGCCGAAACGGCAGCGCAAAGCGTGCCCTTCTATGGCCCCCATCAGGCCGGCATCCTGACCCCCCGCCCGGCCAGCGGCATCTTTGCATCCTTTGATATCGTCGTCTCATCGCTTGATGAGTTCGAACAGATGCTGAAACTTTTGACCGAACGCACCGTCTTTCTGACCCAGGGCGGCGAGGTTCCGGCCCGGGATCCCAAACTGCCGCCAACCGATTCCGGTCTGCTCGGCCCGGTGATCGCACCTGACAACCTGACCATCACTCTGGGCCTCGGCGCATCGCTGTTTGAGCGGTACGACTGGCTTGCCGGGCTAAAGCCCACGCGGCTGCAGCGCATGATGCAATTCCCGAATGACGCGCTGGACCCGGCGCTGTGTCATGGCGATCTGTCGCTGCAATTCTGCGCGAACCTGCCCGACACCAATATCCACGCCTTGCGCGACATCCTTAAGAACCTGTCCGAATTTCTGGTCATGCGCTGGATGATCGAGGGTTTCGTGCCACCGGTCCCACCCGCGGCCGATGGCTCGACCCCCAGCGCGCGCAACTTTCTTGGCTTCCGCGACGGTTCGGCCAACCCCGACGCCAATGATGCAGAACTGATGGATCAGGTGGTCTGGACCCATGGCGCAGATGAACCCGAATGGGCCCATGGCGGCAGCTATCAGGCCGTGCGCGTGATCCGTAATTTTGTCGAACGCTGGGACCGCGCACCGCTGTCCGAACAAGAGAACATCTTTGGCCGCACCAAGGTCTCTGGCGCGCCGCTTGATGCGCCAGAGGCCAGCGAATATGACGTGCCCGACTATGCCGCCGACCCTGACGGGGAAAAGACTCCGCCAGATTCCCATATCCGGCTCGCCAATCCCCGCACGCCCGAAAGCGCCCGCAACCTGATGCTGCGCCGCCCGTTCAACTATTCGCGGGGCGTGCAAAAGAACGGACAGCTTGATCAGGGGCTGCTGTTCATCGCCTATCAGGCCGATCTTGAGGCCGGTTTTATAGCGGTCCAGAACCGGCTGAATGGCGAACCTCTAGAGGAATATATCAAGCCGGTGGGCGGGGGTTATTTCTTTGCCCTGCCGGGCGTCGAGGCCGGGGATTACCTCGGCTCTTCCCTTGTCAAAGCAGCCAGGCGAAGCTGATCCGCCAAGCCGGAAATCCATCAAACGGGAGTTGGAAAAGATGGTCGGAAAATATCTCAAAACAACGGCTCTGGCCTTGGCGCTTGGCGGGTTTGCCGCGCCTGCCATGGCGGCAGATCCCTCGCTGGATCTGGTCGCGCCTCTGGCCGAATATAAGCTGTATGTGGCTGAAAACACCGCCAAACTGGTCGAGGACACCACTGCCTTGACCGAGACCGTCAAGGCGGGCGACGTCGAAAAGGCCAAGTCGCTTTTCGCCCCGACCCGCACCAGCTACGAAAAGATCGAACCAATCGCCGAGCTGTTCTCGGACCTTGATGTGTCGATCGACGCCCGCGCCGATGACTATGAAAAGGCCGAACAGGACCCTGCCTTCACCGGCTTCCACCGCCTTGAATACGGCCTGTGGGAACAGGGCTCGACCGAGGGGCTGGGCGAATATGCCGACCGCCTGCTTGCCGATGTGAAAGAGCTCGATTCGCGGATCAACGACCTGACCTTCCCGCCCGAAGTGGTGGTCGGCGGCGCCGGTGTGCTGATGGAAGAGGTCGCCGCAACCAAGATCTCGGGCGAAGAGGACCGTTATTCGCGCACCGACCTGTGGGATTTCGACGCGAACTTTGAGGGCGCGCAAAAGATCTATGAGCTGCTGCGCCCGCTGATCGCCGAATCCGAGGCGGATTTCGTCGCCAAGGTCGACGGGAACTTCAAGACCGTGGACGAGGTGCTTGGGAAATACCGCACCGCCGAGGGCGGCTTTGTTTCCTACGAAGAGCTGACGGATGCAGACCGCAACGCGCTTTCAGCCAAGGTTAACACCCTGGCCGAGGACCTTGCGACCCTGCGCGGCAAGCTGGGTCTCGGCTGACATTTTCCTAACCGACGGGCGAAGCGGCACCGCTGCTCCGCCCCCTCCATCGCTCATGCGTTCGGCCAGAAATTTACAAAAAATATCGTAATTTCTGTGCTTTACGTGGTTTCTTCGGAGATTTTCTCCGAGGTTGCATTTTTCCGCTTGCACCTCCCCGCGCGCCCTCCTATACGACGCCTCACACGGAAGCGGCAGACGCCGCCCGGACCTCCGGTGGGGCCATAGCTCAGTTGGTAGAGCGCTTGAATGGCATTCAAGAGGTCAGGGGTTCGACTCCCCTTGGCTCCACCAATAAAATCAAAGATTTAAGTGGCAGAAAGCTCTGTTGATCGAGCAAGTTTTGTTTTGAGGTAACGATCAAGCCCGCCCTGCGGGGCGGCGGCTTGACTCATTCATACCGCTCCTCTCAAGTTTCCTCATTCAACGAAAACTAGGTTGTGTTGACAAAAAGGATTCCC
>NZ_AEPN01000010.1:0-118939 GCF_000185925.1 Paracoccus sp. TRP
ACATAACATTCGCCGCAACATGTTCGGTCTTATGTGGAATTCCACATAACACCGACGCCGCCACCGGCGACCATGGCGATCTGCTCGACATCATCCGCGAGGCGCTTGGCCTCGTCGATTTCAAGGATGTGGCCGAGGAAGCGCGCCGTTTCCTCAGTCTCCCGCATCCCTCGCCGGAACAGACAGGGACACCGACCGGCAGGACATCGAGCATTGCCGTCGGTTCGCCCGAAGCGTCGCGGCGGCTGTTCGCCATGTCGCAGCCGATCCCCGGCACGCTCGCGGCGACCTACCTCAGCGGGCGGGCAATCACGTCGCTCATCGGCGGCACCGCACTGCGCTACCATCCCCGGTGCTATTATCGGCCCGACGAGCATTCGCCCACGGAGATCTGGCCGGCGATGATCGCGTCCGTCACCGACCTTGACGGGCGACAGACCGGCGCGCACCGCACCTGGCTCGCCCCGGACGGCTCGGGCAAGGCGCCTGTCGAAACGCCGAGGCGGGCGATGGGCGACCTTCTCGGACACGGCGTCCGCTTTGGCGTTGCCGGCGATGTGCTGGTCGCCGGAGAGGGCATCGAGACCGTGCTGTCGCCCCGTCAGGTTCTGCCGCACATGCCGATGCTGGCGGCGCTCTCGGCCGCACACCTCGCCGCCATCCTGTTCCCGGCGACGCTACGCAGGCTCTATGTCCTTCGCGATCGTGATCCGGCTGGGGACGGCGCGAGAGACAGCCTGATCGCCCGAGCCGCGAGCGTCGGGATCGAAGCGGTTGCGATGTCGCCAGCGCGCGAGGACTTCAACGAGGATCTGCGCTGGCGCGGCGTCGATGCCCTCCGGGCGGCCCTGAAGGATCAGCTTCATCCCGTGGACGTCAGCCGGTTCATGGAGGGGTGAGAGGATCGGCGGGGGGATGGGGCAAAGCTCTGAATGGCTCCGCCTGCCGTCTCCGCTCATCATCGGGAACACCCTTCCCGCGTCGGAGAGGGCGCCCACGGCCTTCTGAGGGGGCGATCGGCTCACAAACGGGCCAGCCGGGCAATGGCGCTGCGCTTTCGGCTATTTTCCGCCGGCGGGGCAAGCCCCGCCTTTGCATCGCGAAGCAAAATAGCCGGCTTGGCCATCAAGGCCCTCGCGGGAGCACGAGGGCTGCCAGGCCGTCCCGCCCGTGAGCTTCGACGCCTGCGAAGGCCGCGATGGGCGCGGTCTCTAGACGAAGGATGCTCCCGATGATGAACGAAGACGATGACGCAGGCTTCGAGCCGTTCCACACCTCATCCCCCACCGATCACGTCCTCACCGAACTCCAGCTCTATGGCTACCGCCCTTTCCAGGACGAACCCGATCCGCGTCCGCTACCGGAGGGCAACACCGTCGCCGCAGCCGTCGCAGACATCTTCGACGCCCTCGTCTCGACGCTCGGCGACACCCGCCTCGAACCCGATCTCGACGATCTCCTCTGGTCGACGGTCAATCTCTTCCATCGCGCCGCCGACCGGGTCGAACGCGAACTCGACGACAACGAGCAGGGGCAGCGCCGCCTTCAGCGGGAACAGGATGGCAGCGAGGTCAAGAGCGTCGAACTCGAACGCCTCACGGCGGAGGGACAGACCCTGGTCGAACGGCGCAACAGCATGGAACTCTTCCGCGACCTCTCGGCGGACGCCTTCGAGCACCACACCGGCACGCCCTGGCGGCCGCGCAGCGGTTCGATGGTCAACCATCGCAACCTCACCTCGGCAATGATCGACAGCCGCGATTTCCTCGCCGCTAAGCGCCGGGCCGAGACCGAGGTGCTGCTGCCCGCCGGTCCCAGAGTCGCCGTCACGGGCGGTGCGGACTTCAACGATCACAACCTGATCTGGACGAAGCTCGATCAGGTTCATGCCAAGCACACGGACATGGTGCTCCTGCACGGCGGCTCGCCGAAGGGCGCCGAACTGATCGCCTCCCGCTGGGCTGACAGTCGCAAGGTGCCGCAGGTCGCCTTCAAGCCCGACTGGACGAAGCACGCCAAGGCCGCGCCCTTCAAGCGCAACGACGCCATGCTCGATGTCCTGCCGGTCGGCGTCCTGGTCTTCCCCGGCACCGGGATTCAGGAGAACCTTGCGGATAAGGCGCGCAAGCTCGGCATTCCAGTCATGAAGTTCGACGGCGGCGCGTAAAGCGCCGCCGCTCGGCGGCCTGCCAGCCGCCTCTACTTGACTGAACACGAGGTTGATGGCTTTCTTGAAGAATATTTGCAGCAACGGCGAACTGGCATAGTCGCAGGCGGAGCGTATTATCCGGCAGCCTGTGGTGATCCTCAATCGTTCATGCGGAGGCTGCCGTGACCCTCATCCTGCTTGCCATCTCCCTGACGATCGCGCTTTGCGTCATCGCCTACAACTTTGCCATCTACGCCTTGCCGTTCATGGTCGGGCTGACGGCCTTTCAATATGTCTATGGAATGGAGGCCGGCTTCCTGTTGTCGGCGCTCGCCGCCCTCGGCGCGGCGCTGCTATCCGTGGCGCTGGTCATCGCCGTCGTAGGCTTTGCCAAGAACCCGGCCTTGCGGCTTATCGCCCTCGCCGTATTCGCGGTGCCGGCGATGATCGCCGGTTATGCGCTCGTGCATGGCGTCACGAAGAATTTCGTCGACTCGACGATTATGCTGAACCTGCTCGGCGGCGCCGGCGGTCTCTTCATCGGCATAGCGGCGATGCTCAATCTCAATGCGCTCGGTACAGGCGTCCTGTCTCGCTGATGCGATCGCGAATCGCCGCTCGTCACAAAAAAATCTGCGCCGGTTTGCACTGTTGGGCTTCCGGCATCCTGCTCTGAGGAATGGCGCCACCGGCGCTGTAAGGGCCAGGGTCTTCGCTCCGATTGGCCCCGCTGTGGAAGTCGGTCATCGGCTGATACCCTCCCAGCCTTAGCAAGGTCGCCACTCTCTGCTTCGTTCCCCTCCGTGTCGTGGCGTCCGCGAACACCTTCATGCTCTCCAGCCCTGCAATTCACTGGATCGCACCTTCGGCCGACGGGGTGGAACAACGCCATACATCCTGGAGCCCAATAGCCGTTTCGTCCTGGTCCCGGCTCGCCTTCCGACTGGCGGCGTGCTGCGGCTCGTGACGGCGATCCCGGCGGCGCGCACCCCGCTCTGATGCGGGTTTCATATCGGGGCCTGTAGCGCCCTCGTTGCCGGGAAGGACGAACGGTTCTGCTGTGCGTCCCCGGTGTGAGCTTTCCGAGGCGCCAATCCCTCCGACTGACTGATCCCCTAAGTCCGTTCGGTTTCCGACCGCAACCCCCGCGGCTCCGGACCGTGTTGCCGCGCAAGCGCGGCTGCCCGCTCCACTCCGGGCCTTAAGGGCGAGGTGCCGCCAAGGCGGCACTTGCTGGCGTCTCCCGACGGCCTTGGCCGGGTCTCGTCGGAGGGATGGTCCCTTCGAGAAGCAACGGAGACTTACAATGCAGAACATCGTCATTCTTGCCGGCAACATCGGCCAGGACCCCGAAACCCGCAACACCCAGAGCGGCACCTCGATCACCCACTTCACGCTGGCCACCTCGCGCCCCCGCTACTCGGAAGGCAAGGTTGTCCGAGACAAGGACGGCTATCGCGTCCAGGACACCGAATGGCACCGGATCACCGCCTTCAACGGCCTCGGTAAGACGATCCAGCAGCATTGCGAGAAGGGCATGAAGGTTCTGGTTCGCGGCCGCATCCACTACACCAAGTGGACCGATCAGCAGGGCGTTGAGCGCTACGGCTGCGAGATCATCGCCGAGACGGTGGACTTCCTCAGCCGGGCAAAGCAGACCCAGAACGAAGACGGCAAGTTCATCGACGACGATGACATCCCGTTCTGAGCGGGATACCGGGAGCCCGGCGGCGCAAGCCGCCGGGATTTCCTAATTGTCTGGCGTTCCTGGCATGAGTCGTCGTCTTCCGGCAGCACGATAAGCCTCGAACAATCTCTCCTGCTCGCCTTGGCTTGGAGAGAGAACCCAGCACTGCCCGAATCGCCCCCGCCACTGACCAGACGTCAAATCTCTAGGAACACCGATTCTGGGTCGCTTTCCACTCCAACTCCGTCTATAATAGCCGTAGTTCTGGCGTGACGTTGACGCACGGTGGGAGGTGATCATGCATGATCACTTCCCGACAAACACGGGCCGCGCGCGCATTACTGGGTTGGACACAGGAGATGCTCGCTGACAAGGCCAAGGTTTCGCTGACGGCGCTCAAGCGCATGGAGTCGGCCGCTGAACTGCGTGTGTATGAAAGCACCAGCGACCAGGTCCGCAGAGCGCTTGAGGCCGAAGGAATCGCCTTCATCAGATCGGGCCGCAACGAAGGGGTTATGCTTGTCGATGTGCACGAAGCAGCCGAACGCAGCAGAGTCCGGTAATTCCCACCCTTCTACCGCCTCCCGCTTGTCATCGTCGCGCTGTAATGGTGCTTAAGAATAGCAACCGCCATCCCAGAGTGTCACGTGCCGACTAATGACCACAATTGATTTCCTCGACGAAGCCCCTTCCATGCTGTCGCTCACCGAATATGACCGACAGCACATCAAGCTCTATGCTCGTCTGCTGGACGCAGAGGCAGATGGAGCAGACTGGCGCGAAGCGGCCGAGGTTCTTTTCGGCATCTGTCCAACGACTGAGCCGGACCGCGCTCGCCGCGTCCACGACAGCCATCTGGCTCGCGCACACTGGATGACCGAGCATGGCTACCGGCAGCTCAGGCGCGGCCGGCCTCATTAGATCCCGTGTTGTCTCAAGTGCAACGCCTGTTGCGCCTTGCAACCTTCCCAAGAAATAGAATCCCCGGAATCAATTCGCTCTGTACGCGTATTCGCTGAACGGGGAGGATTAAATGACGCCCGATACAAGAGAATGGCGATCATCAACTACATACGACTATCTCGATCGGGCAGATGTAGATGCACTGGCGTGGGAGTGCCTTCGGCGCAATCTCGATTACCAGCGCGACTACGCAAACTCCATCCGCATGGCCTCCGAACTCGGGCCTGAGACCGAAGCGATCGGCGATCGCTGGGGTCTCCGATTTCCCCGCCAGGCCCAGCCTGAATGCACTCGAACAACCTGTTTTCTGGACGCCGGAAGCTGACACCAGCGTAGTCCATATCGGACCCGCCCCGGAAATTGAGCAGGTCAGCCCTCGCATTTTCGAGGATATTCGCTCGGAAATCAGCCGCAGTTCAGAGGAAGGACTGCATATATCGGTTCTCACCGGAAGCGGTCGCCTGCACCTTGTCGCGAGAGCGGGTCTCGAGCCGACGCAGTCCATCGCCGCCATCATTCCGCTCGACGCCCACAGCCTGGATCGTGTCCAGTCACTGATCAGACTCTGGCGAAGCCTTCACGGCCTGCCTGTGCCACAGGACAGTCGGATGACGGCGCAGCAGCGCCGTCGTCTCAAAAACATGCTGCGCGCCGCTGACGGCCGTTTGCACAACGCCGACTATCGCGAGATCGCCGAAGCGATTTTCGGCGTTGAACGCGTTGCCAGCGACCCCTGGAAAACGTCCGCGCTCCGGGACGCTGTCCTCGATCTGGTCAAGGACGGCTTCGCGATGATCGACGGCGGTTACCGCAAGCTTCTTCGCCACCGCCGTCGTTCGTAACCTGCGCTACTAGGGCAAGGTGTGCGAATTAGGCCCCCCCAAGTTCGCACTCCCCCTTCGCTATTCTTCTTCGCCACCGTGGCCTTCGTTCGCCGCTGATCGCCAGCGGCTCCCGCGAAAGCCACGGAGGCCACCATGAACGCCAATCTCGCGACCCTGCCGCCGCGCTTCCTCCGCACCAAGGAAGCCGCCGAATTCCTCAGTCTCTCGGCCCGTACCCTCGAAAAGCACCGGACCTACGGCACCGGGCCGGCCTATCGCAAGCTTGGCGGGCGCGTCGTCTATTCCGTCAATGAGCTTGAGGCATGGGCTGAACGCGGCGCCGTGACGTCCACCTCCGATCCGCGGGGCAGCGTGCTGCCCGCGAAACGCCATGAGCCCGCACCGGCATCCCATGCCGGCCGTCACGCCCGCTGATCCGCGCGGTCTTTTCAATGACGACGCGGCATCGCCCATCTCCGGAGCGCGGACAACTCGATCTGTTCCACGCGCTCCCTGGCGATTTCGCGCCCCGCGACGCGCAGGACCTCATGGCCTATCCGTTCTTCTCCCTCTCCAAGTCACACCGCACCGCGCCGATCGATTTCGTCGCCGGCGACGTGAGCATCCGCGTCGAGGCGGTTCCCGATCATGGCATGGCCACAATCTGGGATGCCGACATCCTCATCTGGGCGGCGAGCCAGATCGTCGAAGCGCGCGACAAAGGTCTTCGCACTTCGCGCCTGATGGCCGCCACCCCCTACGAGATCCTCAATTTCATCGGCCGCGGCGTATCGATGCGCGATTATCAGCGCCTCAAGGCTGCCCTCGACCGGCTGCAGTCGACCACGGTCGCAACCTCGATACGGCAAGCGGCCGAAGGCCGCCGCCACCGTTTCTCCTGGATCAATGAATGGCAGGAGCGCACCGATCGCCAGGGGCGTCCCGCCGGCATCGAGCTGATCGTGCCGGACTGGTTCTACCGCGCCGTTCTCGACGATGCGCTCGTCCTGACCATAGACCGGGACTATTTCGGTCTCACTGGAGGCCTCGACCGCTGGCTCTACCGCATTGTGCGCAAGCATGGCGGCAAACAACGCAATGGCTGGCGCTTCGACTTCCGCCACCTGCATCAGAAATCCGGCAGTCTTTCGCCATTCAAGCGCTTCGCGTTCGAGCTGCGCGACATCATTCGCCGCCAGCCATTGCCCGGCTACTCGCTGTTCCTTGAGGTCGAAGTCGGCGGCCGGTTGCTGCTTGCTTTCGAACCATCGGCGGCCTGTGGACAACCTGTGGACGGCCTCGTGCTATCAGGAACCCGACCTATCGTGCTATCGGGAACCGGAGGCTCGTGCTATCGGGAACCGAAACAGGGTGTAAGCTCTGGAAACAAAAAGCGAAATCGCGCCCTTAACTTAGAGTCTAACCAAGAATCTAACTTTGAAGAGCGCGCGCGCGATGTGGAAAACATCGCCGGAAGGCGGCCGAACCAGGCCAAAAAGCCATCACTTCAAGCGCATGTAACCGATCAGGCTCTTCGTAGCTCCGCCTGTACGGACCGCTCTTCCGGCCACGCGCATCGCACCTTCGGCG
The DNA here is from genome assembly GCF_000185925.1 of Paracoccus sp. TRP. Taxonomy (NCBI): domain Bacteria; kingdom Pseudomonadati; phylum Pseudomonadota; class Alphaproteobacteria; order Rhodobacterales; family Paracoccaceae; genus Paracoccus; species Paracoccus sp. TRP. Next base: position 7,214 of record NZ_AEPN01000010.1, read on the forward strand.
ACGAGCCTGGAGGCGCGAAATGATCGTCGCACTTCTCAATCAGAAAGGCGGCGTCGGCAAAACGACGCTCGCGCTGCATCTTTCCGGTCAATGGGCGCGTGAAGGCAAGCGCATCACCCTGATCGATGCCGACCCGCAGGGATCGGCGCTCGACTGGTCGCAGCAACGCACCCGCGAGGGCCTGCCTCGCCTGTTCGGCGTCATCGGCTTGGCGCGCGACACACTTCATCGCGAGGCGCCCGAGCTCGCGCGTGACGCCGATCACATCGTCATCGACGGACCACCGCGCGTTGCAGGTCGTATGCGTTCGGCGCTGCTCGCCGCCGATCTTGTCCTGATCCCTGTGCAGCCGTCACCTCTCGATGGCTGGGCCTCGGCCGAAATGCTGGCGCTGCTCGCAGAGGCCCGAATCTATCGGCCGCAACTCCTCGCCCGCTTCGTACTCAACCGCTGCGCTGCACGCACCGTCATCGCCCGCGAGACCGCCGAGACACTGGCCGATCACGATCCGCCCCTGATGTCGGCAACGATCGGCCAGCGTGTCGCCTTCGCCGACCTGGCGCAGTCCGGACGCCTCGTTTTTGAGGCCGACGACAATAGCGCGGCCGCGCGCGAGATCGCCGCCCTGACTGCGGAAGTCGGGAGGTTGGCGCCATGACCAAAGCCAGCTCCCGGCGCGGCTTCGTCGCCCGGCCTTCCAATCCAGACGACTGGATCAAGTCCGCTGAACCGGGGTCGCCCGGTCCAGCTTCCAGCACGGGCTTCACCGCAAGGCTGACCATCGACGTTACGCCGGAGGTGCGCGGTCGCATCAAGATCGCCGCCTTTCAACGCGGCGTCACCGTCGCCGACATGCTTCGCGAATTGCTCGCGCGCGAATTCCCCCAATCGCCAGGAGACCCGTCATGACCGGCATCGCGGCCCCCCGCATGCGCGGCGGCTCGATGCCGTCGTCTTTCCAAACCGACCGTCTCACCCACGTCGAGCTGACATGGGTGGAAAAGCAGATCGAATACTGGATCAGGTTCGGTCAAGACGTGCAGGAGACGATCCTTGATCGCCGCCGCCGCGTCCTCTCCTTCAGGCCCGGCACGACTTTCGCCTTCGTCCGGTGGGCGTCCAACGACTTCGGCACGATCATCTCGCGCATCGATATCGTGCGCGCCATCACGCCCGGCGAAGCCTATCAGACGCTGCCCTTTGTACGCCCCGGCGGCGACATCCTGCTCAAGATCGAAAGCTGGCCGAAGGTCGAACGCGTGCTGCAGCTCATCGACGCGATCGAGGCCCTTTCGCTCGATCCGGCCGAAGCCGCGCCAGACTATTGGCGGCATGTACACAACCGACTGAGCGCCGGCCAGGACGCACGCCGCTACTCGCGCGATCAGCACCAGGCGTGGCTTAAGCGTCGGAGGATCGCGCCATGACCGACCTCAAATGGGCCATGGCGACGTTCGTAGCGTCCAGCGCGATCGCCGTGACGACGTGGATCGACGCCCCCACCAAACTCATCTGGAATGCCTCGGCCAGCACCCCGATCGGTTTCTATTCGGTCGAACCTGCAAAGCGGCTCGAAGTCACCGATCTGGTCGCCGTCGCTGCGCCGGAACCGATTGCGAGCTTCCTCGCCGATGGCGGATACCTGCCGCGCGACACGCCGCTCCTGAAACGGGTCCTTGGCCTTCCTGGGCAGACCGTCTGCCGCTCCGGCGTCCTGATCAGTGTCGACGGCGTCGCGATGGGAACGGCACTCCAACGCGACCGCATCGACCGACCGCTCCCCGATTGGCAGGGCTGCCGCATCGTCACGGACGGCGAGATCTTCCTCATGAACTGGGACGTTCCCGACAGTCTGGACGGCCGCTATTTCGGCCCGATCCCGGCCAGCGCCGTCATCGGCCGCGCGGTTCCCTTGTGGACCGACGAGGACGGCCACGGCCGCTTCGAATGGCGGGCGCCAACGCGGTGATCGCCCAGCCTGAGGCGGGCGTGGTGCTCGCCCAATCCTTCTCCACCGCATCTTGAAAGGAAACCGCCATGCCGCAAATCGGCGAATTCACCCGCGAGGAATCTGGCTTCACCGGCCGCATTCATACGCTCACCCTGTTTCGCGAGATCACCATCGTTCCCGTCGATCCTTCGGACGTCGAGAACGCGCCGAGCTACCGCGTCCATCACGGCGCGGACGATAACGCACCGGAGATCGGCGCGGCCTGGACGGAGTCCAGCGAAAAGGCTGGCGAATATCTGTCACTGCTGATCGACGACCCCAGCTTTGCGCAGCCGATCCGTGCCCGCCTGTTCCAGAACGGGGCTGATACGACCTCCTGGTCTTTGCACTGGAGCCGCCCTCAGAAGCGCGGCGAACGGGAATAGCGCATGCGGATCGCTCGCACGAACCCCGCATCGCCGATGTCAACCGGGCGGCCTCGCGCTGCCCGGTGCATCATCCTCTTCCTCCTTTCCGGCCTGTCTGTTTCCGCCGCGCCGCCGCTCGACGTACTGGCGCAGAGCGCTCCGTCGATCGCGCAGCCAACCCACGATCCTCACGCCGCCTTCGTGACCGAAGCCTCGCAGCGTTTCGGCATTCCCGAACACTGGATCAGGTCGGTGCGCCGCGTCGAAAGCGCCGATGACGTGGGCGCCGTCTCATCGGCGGGCGCAATGGGCCTGATGCAGGTCATGCCCGCCACCTGGGCGGAATTGCGCGTCCGTTATGGCCTTGGACGCGATCCGTTCGACCCGCGCGACAACATCATCGCTGGTACGGCCTATCTGCGCGAAATGTACGATCGCTACGGATCGCCGGGCTTTCTTGCAGCCTATAACGCTGGACCCGGACGCTATGAGGAATACCTCGCGGGCCGCCCCCTTCCGGCAGAAACCCGCGCCTATGTCGCCACGCTCGCGCCATTGATCGGCGGGGCTAACCTGTCGCCACCCGCACCGGGGACCGTCACTGTTGCCGCCGCCGATCCGCACGCTTGGCGGCGAGCGCCGCTCTTCGTCACGCCGTCAGCCCACGGTCTGGATGCGCGCAAAACGATATCCGAACCGCAAGAAAACGACGCCCGGACTGCGCCGTCATCGGGCGAAGGTCCCACCAATTCTGTGCAAAGCGGCAGCATTTTCGTTGCCCGTGCCGACGATGGAGACCCGCAATGAGCCGGTTCGCATCATGGCGCACCTTGGCGTGTTCCAGAGAGCGTTGTGCGGAAGGGTGGGAGGAGCAGAGAGCAACGACAGCAGGACGGCGAGATAAAAGGGCCTCGCCATATTCGCACAAGCCATTGACATGGCTTGGCTTTTGGCGTGCCGGTCGGTCGGGTCGCGTGCCGCGACTGCTGTTTTACCCAGCGATTTCAACAGTGTTTTCGGCACTGTGCGCCTTCGCGCCGTCTCGGGAGGCCCTCCCATGAGCGAGGGCGACAGCGATTTCCGCGTCCGCCCAGGACGCATCAAATCCACGCGCGCACCCAAGTCCAAGAGCTTCATCAATCAAGTGCTGAGGGCTTCGAAGAAGGCCGGACACAGCTCTGGCGAAGGGCAGACCGCCAAGAGAAGCGCCGGCCGTGGTCATTCAACCTTCGGGCGTGGACGAACCAGCTTCAGCCGTTCGCGCATATTCACTGCTTCGCGCCGTGTCGTCATCAAGGCGCGCGTGGTCCGCCATCAGGGCAAGTCATTCCGCTCCGCGCCACTCTCGGCTCATGTGTCCTACCTGAAGCGCGAAGGCGTCAGCCGTGATGGGGAGAAGGGGGTCTTGTTCGACGCGACGAACGAGCGCGCCGACGATCTCGCCTTCTCCGACCGATGCAGGGATGACCGGCATCATTTTCGATTCATCGTCTCGCCCGAAGACGCGGGGGACATGACCGATCTGCGAGAGTTCACCCGCGACCTCGCCAACCAGATGGAATCGGATCTGGGCACCAAGCTCGACTGGGTCGCCGTCGATCACTGGAACACCGACAATCCGCATGTGCATTTGCTTGTGCGCGGCGTCGACGAGACCGGCGCCGATCTGGTCATCTCGCGCGATTACATCAGCCGCGGCCTGCGCTCCCGCGCCGAGGATCTTGTCTCCATCGAACTCGGCCCCAAGCCCGAACATGAAATCCGCAACGCGCTGGAAAAGGAAGTCACCGCCGAGCGCTGGACACGGCTCGATGTCGAAATCCGCATCGCCGCCGACGAGACCGGCTTTATCGACCTGCGCCCCGAGGCGAACGGCAAGGCCGATCCCTCGCTGCGCCGCCTGATGATCGGCAGACTCCAGCATCTCGAAAGGATGGAGCTCGCGGCGCAAGGCGCTCCAGGGGAATGGACCGTCGGGCTGCAGGCCGAACGCACACTGCGCGATCTCGGCATTCGCGGCGACATCATCAAGACCATGCACCGCGCCTTCACCGAGCGTGGTCAGGATCGCGGCGTCAGCGATTACACGATCGACGGCAGCGGGGCGGGTTCACCCGTTATTGGCCGCCTGGTCGATCGCGGCCTGCATGACGAGCTGACCGGCGAAGCCTATGCCGTGATCGACGGCACGGACGGCCGCGCGCACCATGTCCGCTTCCGCGGGATCGAGGCCTTCGAGCATGCGCCCCCGATTGGCGGCATCGTCGAGGTACGTCGCTTCGGGGGCCCAGACGATCCCCGGCCGACGCTGGCGCTCGCCAACCGATCGGACTTCGATCTCAACCGCCAGATCACGGCGCCGGGCGCGACCTGGCTGGATCATCGCCTGGTTGAGCGCGAGGCGATGCCCATGTCGATGGGAGGCTTCGGCGCTGAGGTGCGCGACGCCATGCAGGCGCGCGCCGAGCATCTGGCCGATGAAGGCCTTGCCCGCCGGCAGGGCCAACGCATCCTGCTGCAACGCGATCTCCTCAATACGCTGCGGCAGCGCGAGCTCGATGCCGTTGGCACGAAGCTCCAGAGCGAACACGGACTGCCGTACCAGAAAGCGCAGGCCGGCGAGCATGTCGCCGGTGTCTATCGCCAGCGTATCGCACTCACCTCGGGCCGCTTCGCCATGATCGACAATGGGCTCGGCTTCCAGCTCGTGCCCTGGACACCGCCGCTCGAAAAGAAGCTCGGCCAGCATATCGCCGGCGTCGCCAAGGGGCATGGCGGCATCGAGTGGAGTCTTGGCCGCCAGCGCGGCCTGGGCCTCTAGCACCACAAGCAGCAAGAAAGGACCCGGCGAATGTCCGCCACCAAAATCCTCTGGGGCCAGATCCTCACCGTCTTTCTGATCATCCTCCTCACCACCTGGGGCGCGACGCAATATGTCGCCTGGCAACTTGGCTATCAGGCCCAGCTCGGCACACCATGGTTCGAGCTTGCCGGGACGCCGATCTATTATCCCCCTGCGATCTTCTGGTGGTGGTACTTCTTCGACGCATATGCGCCGGGCGTGTTCGCCAAGGGCGGCGTCATCGCCGCATCAGGCGGCTTCATCGCCATCGCGGTCGCCATAGGCATGTCGGTGTGGCGCGCCCGCGAACAGAAGAACATCGAAACCTATGGCTCGGCTCGATGGGCGAAGCCGCAGGAGGTGAAGGCGGCGGGCCTGCTCAACCCTGACGGCGTCGTCCTCGGTAAGCTCGATCGTGACTATCTTCGCCACGACGGACCGGAGCATGTTCTGTGTTTTGCTCCGACCCGATCCGGCAAGGGTGTCGGCCTCGTCGTCCCAACCCTGCTGACCTGGCCGGGCTCCGTCGTCGTCCACGACATCAAGGGCGAAAACTGGCAGCTCACCGCCGGCTTCCGCTCGAAGCACGGTCGGGTGCTGCTGTTCGACCCCACCAATCCGAAATCGGCCGCCTACAATCCTCTGCTCGAAGTGCGGCGCGGCGAGTGGGAGGTGCGCGACGTCCAGAACGTCGCTGACGTCCTGGTCGACCCCGAGGGTTCGCTGGAGAAACGCAATCACTGGGAAAAGACCAGTCACTCTTTGCTGGTCGGCGCCATCCTTCACGTCCTCTATGCCGAGAAGGACAAGACCCTCGCCGGCGTCGCAGGTTTCCTGTCCGACCCGAAGCGCCCGATCGAAACCACGCTGGCGGCGATGATGACCACGCCACATCTCGGCGAGGCCGGCCCGCACCCCGTCATCGCTTCAACGGCCCGCGAACTGCTCAACAAATCCGACAACGAGCGCTCCGGCGTCCTGTCCACCGCCATGTCCTTTCTGGGCCTGTACCGCGATCCCGTCGTCGCTGAAGTGACACGCCGCTGCGACTGGCGCATCGCCGACCTGATCGAGGACGCGCGGCCGGCCACCCTCTACCTGGTGGTCCCGCCATCCGACATCTCGCGCACCAAGCCGTTGATCCGGCTTGTGCTCAACCAGATCGGTCGCCGCCTGACCGAGGATCTGCACACCAAGGCCCGGCGGCACCGCGTGCTGATGATGCTCGACGAGTTTCCGGCTCTCGGCCGCCTCGACTTCTTCGAAAGCGCGCTCGCCTTCATGGCCGGCTACGGCATGAAAGCCTTCCTCATCGCCCAGTCGCTCAACCAGATCGAAAAGGCCTACGGCGCCAACAACTCGATCCTCGACAACTGCCATGTCCGCGTGAGCTTCGCGACCAATGACGAGCGCACCGCAAAGCGCGTCTCGGATGCGCTCGGCACAGCCACCGAAATGAAGGCGATGAAAAACTACGCCGGGCACCGTCTGTCGCCCTGGCTCGGTCATCTCATGGTGTCGCGCTCTGAAACCGCGCGTCCGCTGCTGACCCCCGGTGAGATCATGCAGCTTCCGCCCAACGATGAAATCGTCATGTTGGCGGCGACCCCGCCGATCCGGGCCAACAAGGCGCGCTACTTCGAGGACAAGCGCTTCGTCGAGCGCGTACTGCCCCCGCCGGACCCGGCTAAAACCAGTCGCACGACGCGCAAGGACGCCTGGACAGAGCTGAAGCCGCAGGCGCCGGACGCTGCGCTGCTCGCCGAGATCCAGAAGGCCGAGCAAGACGCGGCCAATAGCGGCCTTCGTCGAGAACCCGAGCTTCCCGATCATGTCGCCATCGTCAAGGAAACGACCGATCCGAACCCTGCCGACGAGTTCAAAGCTCTGCTCGACGACGAACCCGAGGACGCCGCGCGCCAACGGCAAGCGCTTCGCCGCCACATGACTGGAATCGCCCGCCAGGTCGCCATGGACCCCAACGACAATATGGAGCTCTGAGCCATGCGCGACCGCATGAATGTGTACTTTCCGCCTGAGATGCTGCGCCAGATCGCCGACCTCGCGGACCGCAAGAAGATCTCGCGCTCGGCGATCGTCGAGGCCGCGGTCGCATCGTTTCTTTCGCCTGATGGAGCAGACAAGCGCGAAGCCGCCCTCACACGCCGTCTCGACCGCATGACCAGGCAGATCCAGCGCATCGAACGCGATCTCGGCATCACGGCCGAGACGCTTGCCCTATACGTTCGCTTCTGGCTGTCGGTCACGCCGCCGCTGACCGGCGACGCCAACTCAGCTGCGCAGGCGAAGGGCCGCGAACGCTACGAAGGGTTTATCGAGACGATCGGACGGCGCCTCCAACAGGGTCAGAGCTTCTTGCGTGAGATACCCGACGATATCGGTTCGGACGATCAACGCGAGAGCTGAAGAGTGGCGGGGCGGCAGCGACGGCTTTTGAGCACATTGCTGTCATCTGGCTTGGTTCAGCTTTCTCTCGATAAAGTCGATGGCGGCCGCGACCCCATCCTCGGCACGGATAGCTGTTCCAATTTCGGCGGCACGGGCGCGCATGCCGACATCGTCCATCGCCAGAAAGGCGGAAGCCAGGTCCTCGGCTGTCATCGCATCCTTGACGAGGGGCTTTGGCCCCACCCCAAGAGCAACGACGCGACGCGCCCAGAAGGGCTGATCACCGAGAAATGGACAAATGGCCGTGGGGTTGCCCGAACGCAAAGCAGCGCCAGTGGTCCCAGCACCGCCGTGATGTAGCGTTGCGTGCATAAGCGGAAGGAGCCGGTCGTGCGGAGCGCCCGAGATGACATGGATATGCCGACTCGGCTCGATCTGCCCGAGCGCACCGCCCGCGGTCGCGAGCAACCCCCGCTTGCCCGCTCGCTTCAAACCGTCGACCACGAGACTTGCCAGCCGTTGCGGATCAACACCGGGCATGCTGCCGAAGCCGATATAGATCGGCGGATCGCCAGCCGCGAGGAAATCAGCAAGCTCCGCGTCGGGCTTCCAATCCGGCGTATCGAGGAACCAATAGCCGGTCACTGCAACGTCTGCGCCCCAGTCTTTCGGCTTTTGCAGTACGTGCGGACTGTAACCATAGAGTGTTCCACTCAGCGGAGCTGATTTGCCGCGAGCAGAAGTCCCCAGCGCCTCAGCTCGCCATGCCCGGATTGTCTTTGCAAACAGGATGCGTCCGCCGTGGATCATCAGCGCATGACTTACCCGATTGAGCGGTCCAAGCGAACCGAACGGAAGGATAGGTGTTGGAAAGGCTGACGTGTAGGAGAAGCCCGGCAGCGGAGATGCGAGGAAGAGCGGAATGCCGAGCTTCGCCGCGATATGGGGTGCGCCGAGCGCCTTGGGGTGGAACAAAATCGCTTCAGGAGCGAACATACGAGCGGCATCCCACTCGGCATCAAGCAGCTTTCGGCCTATCTCGCGATAGTACCGCAGCAGCTTGAAGCCGGCTCCAAAACCAGCGCCCGAGCTGCCGATAGCCTTTTTCGCTTCGGCGGTTTCGAGCAGCTCTATGAACTCAGATGGCAAAGGCGCAAACGCAACGCCTTCGGCCGTTGCCATCTCGGCGAACTGGGCAGGCGCAACAATCAGCACCTCATGCCCGCGCGCTTTGAGCCCACGAGAAAGCGCGAGATAAGGCTGAATGTCGCCGCGCGTGCCGAGCGTGTGGATGGAAAGACGCATCCTCTTATCCCTGTAAAGGTCGCCGATAATGCAACGTATTGAGTGTTACGATTTGCGCTCCAACGACGTGGCCAAGGCGGAACTCGCCCGCCTGCGATTAGAAATCCTCAGGATAAAGTACCCCGCCAATCCGGCGATCAGCGAACCAAACAAAATCCCGAACTTGGCGCGGTCCTGTAATGCAGGATCGTCAAACGCCAATAAGCCGATGAACAGACTCATCGTGAAGCCTATTCCGCATAGCAGCGCAACGCCAAGCGTCTGCCCCCAGCTTGCGGCGGCAGGGAGATCGGCAAGCCGGGCTTTTACCAGAATGGCTACGGTACCGAACACGCCGACCACCTTCCCGACAACTAGACCAGCCGCCACGCCGAGTGTGAGCGGCTCGATCAAGACCCCCGGCGTCACGCCCGCGAAGGAAACCCCAGCATTGGCAAAGCCGAAAATCGGGACGATCAGAAAGGCGACCGGCTTTTGCAGAAGATGTTCGAGCTGATGCAGAGGGGAAGCCGACGGCGAGGCTTCAGGGGTTCCGGGTGTGAGGCGGATGGGAACGGTCAACGCCAGTACAACGCCAGCCAGGGTGGCATGAATACCTGAGCGCAGCACCAGCACCCAGAGCACGGCCCCAAGAATCAGATAGGGCCAAAGGCGCATGACGCCGGACCTGTTCATCACAGTCAGCGCACCGACAACCAGCATCGCACCGGCTAACGCGGGAAGACTCAAATCGGCGGTATAAAACAGGGCAATCACGATGACGGCCCCGAGATCGTCGATGATTGCGAGCGCCGCGAGGAAGATTTTCAAAGACGCTGGCACCTTTGGCCCGAGCAGCGACAGCACACCGAGTGCAAAAGCTATATCGGTTGCGGCCGGGATCGCCCATCCACGCATGGCGGCAGTGTTGCCGAGATTGAAGGCAACATAGATCAATGCGGGAACAGCCATTCCGCCCGCGGCCGCAGCGCCGGGAAGCAGCCTCCGGCTCCAACTCGACAATTGCCCGTCCAGCATCTCCCGCTTGATCTCAAGCCCGACCAGCAGAAAGAACACGGCCATCAGCGCGTCGTTTATCCAGTGCTGAACGCTCAATGGACCAACATAGGCGCGTAGCGCGGCAAAGTAGCTCTCGGCGACTGGCGAATTCGCCGTCAGGATGGCGAGCGCTGCAACGACCATGAGAACGATGCCGCCAGAGGCCTCATTGTCGAGGAACTGCCGGAGCGTGGAATTGATGCGCCCGCGATTGGGGCTGACAGGCTGCGTTGAGGCCATAGGGCTGCGTCCTCTGGGAAAGAGTTGTTCTCTTCTCCGTATTAGGGCGAGACCCTGGCGCACGCAGCACACGCCATGATGTCCCTATCATACCCAAACTGCGGGGCATCGCCAGCGAAACCGTGTCGATTGCGTCGCATTTTTTGGATTCGCGTCGCGACCACTCCCTGACCGCACATGCTTTTCAGTAAAGCACTGTCCGCCGTTCTCCTGTATTTGCACGCCACGCTACTACTCCGACAAAGACTTGTTGAATCAGCCCAACTTCGGGCTCTTTTAATCATCCCCGATCCAGGGCCGGCTGAACGGTCCCTGGCCGCAAGGGGACGACATGGCGGCATCTCACCAGAAATCGGAAGCGATCACGCGCGGCGCGCGCATGCTGCGCACGGCCCTTGGACCGGCCATCGCGCGGTTTCTGGAAGATCCGTCGATCGTCGAGGTGATGCTCAATCCTGACGGCCGGCTCTGGATCGACCGGCTGTCCGAAGGACTGTCCGACACAGGAGAGCGTCTGGCGCCCGCAGATGGCGAACGGATCGTGCGACTCGTCGCGCATCATGTCGGCGCCGAGGTCCATCCGGGCAATCCGCGGGTGTCAGCCGAACTACCCGAGACGGGGGAGCGGTTTGAGGGTCTATTGCCCCCAGTTGTGGCGGCGCCGGCTTTCGCGATCCGCAAACCTGCTGTCGCAGTCTTCACGCTCGACGACTATGTGGCCGCCGGAATCATGTCGGCGGACCAGGCCGAGACGCTTCGCGGGGCGGTCGCCGCCCGGGCCAACATCCTTGTCGCCGGCGGCACCTCGACCGGAAAGACCACACTCACCAATGCGTTGCTCGCCGAGGTCTCCAAGACCACGGATCGCGTCGTCATCATCGAGGACACGCGCGAGCTGCAATGCTCCGCTCCCAACCTGGTCGCCATGCGCACCAAAGACGGTGTCGCCACCTTGTCGGATCTGGTGCGGTCCTCGCTGCGATTGCGCCCAGACCGCATTCCGATCGGAGAGGTCCGCGGCTCAGAAGCTCTCGACCTGCTCAAGGCCTGGGGAACGGGTCATCCGGGCGGCATCGGCACCATCCATGCCGGCACAGGGATCGGTGCGCTGCGCCGCCTCGAGCAACTCATCCAGGAAGCCGTCGTCACCGTCCCAAGGGCGCTGATCGCCGAGACCATCGACCTCGTCGCTGTTCTCGCTGGTCGCGGCTCGCAACGCCGGCTCGCCGAACTTGCGCGCGTCGATGGCCTCGGCCCGGACGGCGACTACCGCGTCACTCCCGCAACCTCAGCCTCAAGCCCAACAGGAGATCCCTCATGATCCGTCACGCCCGGCGCATCCGTCGCCATGTCACGGCGGCAGCAGCCGTCACCTATGCGACCCTGATCCTCACCCCGGCCGCTCACGCTTCCGGTTCGTCCATGCCCTGGGAAGCGCCGCTTCAATCGATCCTGCAATCGATCGAGGGCCCGGTCGCCAAGATCGTCGCGGTCATCATCATCATCGTTACCGGCCTCACACTGGCCTTCGGCGACTCGTCCGGCGGGTTCCGCCGTCTGATTCAGATCGTGTTCGGTCTGTCGATCGCGTTCGCCGCATCCAGCTTCTTTCTCTCCTTCTTCTCGTTCGGCGGCGGGGCGCTTGTGTGATGGCGGGTAGGCTGGAACAGCTCGACGAGGTGCCGGGCTTCACCGTGCAGGTCCACCGGGCGCTAACCGAGCACATCCTTCTCGGCGGCGCACCGCGCTCAATCGCCATCATGAACGGCACTTTGGCCGGAGCCGTTGGCCTCGGTCTGCGCCTCTGGCTTGTCGGTCTCGCCATCTGGGTTGTCGGCCACTTCGCCGCCGTCTGGGCCGCCAAGCGCGACCCGCTCTTCGTCGAGGTCGGCCGGAGGCATCTGCGCATCCCCGGCCACCTGTCGGTCTGAGGGAGCACCGCCCATGATGAACCTAGCTGAATATCGCCGCACTGCCAGCCGCCTGGCGGATTTCCTGCCTTGGGCGGCTCTGGTGGGCCAGGGCGCCGTCCTCAACAAGGACGGTTCGTTCCAGCGCACCGCACGCTTCCGCGGCCCTGACCTCGACAGTGCCGTTGCGGCCGAATTAGTCGCGGTCGCGGGACGCCTCAACAACGCCTTCCGTCGGCTCGGCTCCGGCTGGGCGATCTTCGTTGAAGCGCAACGGCACGAAGCCTCGACCTATCCCGAGAGCCGTTTTCCCGATCCAGCGTCGGCCTTGGTCGATGCCGAGCGCAAGGCGGACTTCGAGGAAGCCGGCGCCCATTTCATTTCCGGCTACTTCCTCACCTTCACCTATCTCCCGCCGGCCGAAGATGCGGCGCGGACTGAAGCATGGCTCTATGAGGGACGCGACCGAAGCGGCGTCGATCCGCATGAGGTCCTGCGCGGCTTCATCGATCGCACCGACCGGGTGCTGTCGCTGCTCGATGGCTTCATGCCGGAATGCGGCTGGCTCGATGACGCCGAGACGCTGACCTATCTGCATTCCTGCGTTTCAACCAACCGTCATCGGGTGCGGGTCCCCGAAACGCCGATCTATCTGGATGCGCTGCTCGCCGATCAGCCGCTCACCGGCGGGCTTGAGCCCCGTCTGGGACATTCCAATCTGCGCATCCTCACTATCGTCGGCTTCCCCACCGCGACGACACCCGGAATCCTAGACGAGCTGAACCGTCTTGCATTCCCCTATCGCTGGTCGACACGGGCAATCCTGCTCGACAAGTCCGACGCCACCAAGCTGCTGACAAAGATCCGGCGGCAATGGTTCGCCAAACGCAAATCCATCGCCGCAATCCTGAAAGAGGTCATGACCAACGAGGCGTCCGCCCTCGTTGACACCGACGCAGCCAATAAGGCCGCAGACGCCGATCTCGCACTTCAGGAACTAGGGGCCGACTATGCCGGCCAGGCTTATGTCACGGCGACCATCACCGTCTGGGACAACGACCCGCGGATCGCTGACGAAAAGCTGCGTTTGGTCGAGAAGGTGGTGCAGGGCCGCGACTTCACCGCCATGCCCGAGACCATCAACGCCGTAGACGCATGGCTCGGCTCGCTGCCGGGCAATGTCTACGCCAATGTTCGGCAGCCGCCGATTTCCACGCTCAATCTCGCCCACATGATCCCGCTTTCAGCGGTGTGGGCGGGGCCGGAACGGGACGAGCACTTCGGGTCGCCCCCCTTGCTGTTCGGCAAGACCGAAGGAAGCACCCCGTTCCGGTTTTCCCTTCATGTCGGAGATGTCGGCCATACGCTCGTCGTCGGTCCGACTGGCGCTGGAAAGTCCGTGCTGCTGGCGCTGATGGCGCTCCAATTCCGCCGCTACGAAAATTCTCAGGTTTTCGCCTTCGACTTCGGCGGCTCCATTCGGGCCGCGGCATTGGCGATGGGCGGCGATTGGCACGACCTTGGCGGTGATCTGACGGACGGTGCCGAGTCTTCCGTATCACTTCAGCCTCTCGCGCGCGTCCATGACGTGCCCGAACGCGCCTGGGCCGCTGACTGGCTCATCGCCATCCTCATGCGCGAAGGCATCCAGATCACGCCAGAGGTCAAGGAACACCTCTGGTCCGCCTTAACGTCGCTCGCCTCCGCCCCTGTCCAAGAACGGACCATCACCGGCCTGTGCGTGCTGCTGCAATCGAACGATCTCAAGCAAGCCTTGCGGTCCTATTGCGTCGGCGGGCCTTATGGTCGGCTTCTTGATGCCGAGAACGAGCATCTTGGGCATGCAGCGGTGCAGGCGTTCGAGATCGAGGGCCTTGTCGGCACAGGCTCAGCGCCCGCCGTTCTCGCCTATCTCTTTCACCGCATCGGCGACCGCCTCGACGGATCGCCCACACTGCTGATCATCGACGAAGGCTGGCTCGCCCTCGATGACGAAGGCTTCGCAGGTCAGCTCCGCGAATGGCTAAAGACCCTTCGCAAGAAGAACGCATCGGTCATCTTCGCCACCCAATCGCTCAGCGATATTGATGGCTCGGCGATCGCCCCGGCCATCATCGAAAGCTGCCCGACGCGGCTGCTGTTGCCTAACGAGCGGGCGATCGAGCCCCAGATCACCGCAATCTATCGTCGCTTCGGATTGAATGATCGGCAGATCGAGATCCTCGCGCGGGCCACCCCGAAGCGGGACTATTACTGCCAGTCGCGACGCGGCAATCGCTTGTTCGACCTGGGCCTCTCCGAAGTGGGGCTCGCGCTTACCGCAGCTTCTTCCAAAACCGATCAGACGGCCATCGCCAGGATTTTCGCCGAGCATGGGCCGGACGGATTCCTCCCCGCATGGCTGCGCCTGCGCGGCGTCGACTGGGCCGCCGACCTTATCCCCGACCTTGCCAATCTCGTTCCACCAGCCCCCAAGGAGACTACGTCATGACCATCCATCGTTCCCGCTCGCGCGCACTATTCATGGCCGCGACAATGCTGGCGATGCCTGTCGCCCTGTCGCCGATCTTCATCTCTCCGGCGCATGCTCAATTTGGCTTCGGACGGATCGTCTATGATCCGTCCAATTACGCGCAGAACGTGCTCACTGCCGCGCGCACGCTGGAGCAGATCAACAACCAGATCACACAGCTCCAGAATGAAGCGCAGATGCTCATCAATCAGGCGCGCAATCTCGCGAGCCTGCCGCATTCCTCGCTCCAGCAGCTTCAACAGGGCTTTCAGCGCACGCAACAGCTTCTGAGCCAGGCTCAGAACATCGCCTTCGATGTTCAGAGCATCGATCGGGCCTTTCAGCAACAATACGGCAATGTCTCACTGTCGACGACGGAACAACAGCTCGTCGCCGATGCGCGCTCACGCTGGCAGAACACCGTGGGCGGACTGCAGGACGCCATGCGCGTCCAGGCCGGCGTGGTCGGCAACATCGACACGAACCGCGCCGAAGTTTCGACGCTGGTCGGCCAAAGCCAGGGGGCGACAGGCGCGCTCCAGGCGACCCAGGCCGGCAACCAGCTTCTCGCTCTCCAGTCGCAGCAGCTCTCCGATCTTGTCGCATTGCTTGCGGCCGATGGACGTGCCGGGGCGCTGACCGAAGCAGAAAAGGCTGCCGCAGCCGAACAGGGGCGCGAACAACGCCGCCGGTTCCTGACGCCTGGCTCCGGCTATCAGCCCGGCAACGCCCAGATGTTCAACAACGGCAACTGAGGGCGCGAGCATGGATGGCAAGCTGCTGGCACGGCTCGGCGCGGTCGTCTTCGTCGCCATCGCGATCACTGCGACGGCGATCGAGATGACCCGGAAGGAGGAAGCTCCCGCAGAGGAGCCCGCGGGTCTTGCAGAGCCCGTGCGCGATCCCCTGCGCGAGGCTCAACGCCGGTGCCAGCAGCTTGGTCAGAGCGCCGCAAGCGATGCGGACTGCATGCGCGTCTGGGCCGAAACCCGCGACCGCTTCCTCGGCCGTGCGCCGGCGCCCACAGCACCACCTCAGAATCAAGGACAGTGATCCATGGGCGGCACCGGCGTCATCGACACATTCCTCGGGACCTTCACCCGCTACATCGATTCCGGCTTCGGCATGCTTGGCGGCGAAGTCGCCTTCATCGCCACAACCCTCATCGTCATCGACGTGACGCTGGCAGCGCTCTTCTGGTCCTGGGGAGCTGACGACGACATCATCGCGCGCCTTGTAAAGAAGACACTTTTCGTCGGCGTCTTTGCCTACATCATCGGCAACTGGAACAATCTGGCGAACATCGTCTTCGACAGTTTCGCCGGCCTCGGTCTGAAGGGTTCGGGCACCAGCTTCACCGTTCAGGATCTTTTGCGCCCTGGCAAGGTGGCGCAGACCGGTCTTGATGCCGCCCGTCCACTGCTCGAATCCATTTCCGATCTGATGGGGTGGATCGCCTTCTTCGAGAACTTCATCCAGATCGCCTGCCTGCTGTTCGCATGGGCTCTGGTGCTTCTCGCCTTCTTCATCCTGGCTGTGCAGCTCTTCGTAACGCTGATCGAGTTCAAGCTCACGACGCTTGCCGGCTTTGTGCTGATACCCTTCGGGCTGTTCGGCAAGACCGCCTTCATGGCCGAGCGCGTGCTGGGCAATGTCGTGTCATCCGGCATCAAGGTCCTGGTGCTTGCCGTCATCATCGGCATCGGATCGACCCTCTTCTCCCAGTTTACCGCTGGCTTCGGCGGCGAGACCCCTACGATTGACGAGGCCATGGCCGTGGTCCTCGCTGCGCTTTCGCTGCTCGGCCTGGGAATCTTCGGTCCTGGCATCGCCAGCGGCCTTGTCTCAGGCGGTCCGCAGCTCGGCGCCGGCGCCGCAGTCGGCACGGGGCTTGCCGTCGGCGGCGCGGCGCTGGCCGCAGGTGGTGCAGCGGGCTTGGCCGTCAAAGGCGGCGCCGCCGCCATGTCCGGTGGAGCCGCCGCCGTGCGTGGTGGCGCTGCCGCTGCCGGCGCTGCATCCTCGGCCTACAGTCTCGGTTCTCTTGGTCAGACTGGCGCGTCGGGCGTGGCCTCGGGCCTCGGAGGCGTCGCACGCGCAGCAGGTTCGGCTGCCGCATCGCCGCTCAAGCGCGCCGCAACGAAAGCTGGCGAAAGCGTCAAGTCCAGCTTCGCCGAAGGCGCGAAGGCCGGTTTCGGAGCCACCGGCGGGTCCTCGACCATGGGGACCATCGGCGGCGCCGACGCTGCCCACGCTTCCGCCAGCCCTCCGCGAGATGGAGCCCCTGACTGGGCAAAGCGCATGAAACGCAGCCAGGCCCTCAGCCACGGCGTCTCAGCGGCCGGTCACGCCGTGCGCTCCGGCGACAGCCATGGCGGCGGCTCTTCCGTCAACCTTTCTGAAAGTGATCGCTCATGAGCCTCTTCAAACGACCCGCTACCCACTATGGCAAGACACCCGAGCCTGAAACACCATATCAGAAGGCTGCTCAGGTCTGGGACGAACGCATCGGCTCGGCCCGCGTGCAGGCGAAGAACTGGCGCTACATGGCGTTCGGCAGCCTGATTCTCACAGCGGGGTTTGCCGCAGCCCTGGTCTGGCAGTCAGCACGCGGGACCGTCGTGCCTTGGGTCGTGCAGGTCGATAATCTCGGCCAGGCGCAAACCGTCGCGCCAGCCTCCGCGGACTATCGGCCCAACGACCCTCAGATCGCTTTCCACCTTGCTCGCTTCATCGAACAGACCCGCGCGATTCCGTCTGACGCCATCATCGTGCGCCAGAACTGGCTTCGCGCTTATGAATGGACCACTGATCGCGGCGCCGCAGCGCTGAACGATTACGCCCGCTCCAACGACCCCTTCACACGGGTCGGCCGCCAGCAAGTCGCCGTAGAAGTCTCAAGTGTGATCCGGGCTTCCCCCGATAGCTTCCGTGTCGCCTGGACAGAGCGTCACTATGAAAACGGCCAGCTCGCCCGGACAGAACGCTGGACCGCCATCCTGACCATCGTCATCCAGACGCCGCGCGACGCAGAACGCCTCCGCGCCAATCCCCTGGGTATCTATGTCAATGCCATCAACTGGTCGCGGGAGATGAGCCAATGAGCCGCCCTCCGATGAGCAAATCCGCGTTTCAGGGTTTTCCCAAATCTGGCCTGGCGGTCGTTCTGCTTTCCGCGACCGTACTTGCCGGTTGCGCGACCAATCGGCCGCCGCAAATCAGTTACGACTCGGACGTGCCGCCGCTGCCCGCCGTGCCGGCAGTCGTTGCGGACGCGCAGCCGAGGCCATTGCATGTCCCTCCGGCATGGACGCCGGCAAGAGGGGGAACAGCCGCCAACACCCCGGAGGGGCGCGTCCAGAACGCCAACTCGGCCGCCCGCGTTCAGCCTCGCCGCGAAGGCTATTTCAACTCGATCCAGATCTATCCGTGGAGCGAAGGCGCGCTCTATCAGGTCTATGCCGCGCCCGGGCAGATCACCAATATCGCGCTGGAGCCAGGGGAGAGCCTGACAGGGGCCGGTCCCATCGCCGCCGGCGACACGGCACGATGGATCATCGGCGATACCGAAAGCGGCAGCGGCGCGACCCGTCGCGTCCATATCCTCGTCAAGCCAAGTCGCGCTGACATCACGACCAACCTCGTCATCACGACCGATCGGCGGGTTTACATGATCGAGCTGCGCTCCGGCGAAGCGCCCTATATGCCCGCCGTCGCTTGGGCCTACCCGCAGCCGCCCGCAGGTCAGAGGCAGAGCGTCCCGGCGACGCCCGTCATCCCCGTCGCCTCGGCGCGCAACTATCGCTATGGCTTGACCGGCGATTCACCGCCCTGGCGGCCGGTGTCGGTCTATGATGACGGACGGCGGGTCTATGTTGAGTTCCCGCGCGGCATCGTCCAGGGCGAGATGCCGCCGCTCTTCGTCATTGGTTCCGATGGCGAAGCGCAGATCGTCAACAGCCGCATTTTCCAGCACATCCTGATCGTCGATCGCCTCTTCGGCGCGGCCGAGCTGAGACTCGGCAGCGGCGACCGCCAGCAAACCGTCAGGATTGTCCGTACCGACGGGAGGCCAGCGTCATGAGCAACAAGGAAGATAACCGCGATGACGGCCTGGCGCCCGCCGGTCCCACTGTCGAATCAACCTCGACCATGCGGCTGCGCGCTGAGCCTCCGCGCGTCACCCGGCTGTCCCGCAAGGTATTGGCTGGTGTCGGCCTCGTCGCCAGCATCGGCATCGGCAGCGCTCTGATTTATGCGTTGCAGACGCGCCAAGGCGGGCCTGGCAACGAGGAGCTCTATTCCACGGAGAACAGAACCACTGCCGATGGTCTTGCGGGACTGCCGCGCGACTATACCGGACCGGTCCTCGGCCCGCCTTTGCCGGGCGATCTCGGCGGTCCGATCCTCGACGCCCAGAACCGCGGCCAGCCCGTCGTGCCGCCAGCAATGGTGACACCTCAGGTCGATCCCGAGGAGCAACGTCGTCTCGCCGAGGAAGAAGCTGCCCGAACGAGCCGGGTGTTCTTCCAAACCGGACCCGGAACGGGCGCGCCGCCCGCAAGCCCCGGCATGAGCAATCCGCCACTGGCGGGCCTCGGTCTGCCGGGGCAGGTTGGAACGCCAACCGCCCAAGACCGGCAGAGCGCTTTCCTCAATGCCACCGTCGATCGGCGAACGGTGTCGCCAGATCGCGTCATGGCGCCGGCATCTCCCTATGTGCTTCAGGCCGGCGCAGTGATATCCGCAGCCCTCATCACCGGCATCCGCTCCGACCTTCCCGGCCAGATCACCGCCCAGGTGACCGAGCACATCTATGACAGTCCCACCGGCCGCATCCTGCTCGTCCCCCAGGGCACGCGCATCATCGGCGAATACAGCAATGATGTCGGCTTCGGACAGCGCCGCGTGCTGCTGGTCTGGAACCGGCTGATCTTGCCGAACGGGCGCTCTATTGTCCTGGAACGCCAGCCCGGTGCCGACACGCAAGGTTATGCCGGCCTTGAGGACGGCGTCGACTACCATTGGTGGGACCTTGCGAAAGCCGCCGGGTTGTCGACACTTCTCGCCGTGGGCGCCGAGCTCGCGGTCGATGATGAGGACCGCCTGATCCGCGCGATTCGCGACGGAGCCCAGGACACCATCAATGACGCGGGCCAGCAGATCATCCGTCGTCAGTTGCAGGTCGCGCCCACGCTAACAATCCGGCCGGGATTCCCGGTCCGCGTGATTGTCACTCGCGACCTGGTGCTCGAACCCTACGGAGCAGCGCAATGACCAAACTGAAGCTCGGCCCAATCGAAGAGGATAAGCCGGTGAAGATCACGCTCGACCTGCCAGGCGCTCTTCACCGTGACCTCAGTGCCTATGCGGAGGCGCTCGGCCGTGAATCGGGCCAGCCCGTCAGCGACCCCAAAAGACTCATTGTACCGATGCTTGAGCGGTTCATGGCGACGGACCGGGGGTTCGCCAAAGCGCGCCGAAATCGCGAGTGATCGCGGCACCGACTGCGGTTAGGCGAGATCAGATGAGCCGCCGCGGACGTTCCCCAGAGTCTTTGGACGCCAGTCTCGAGGCCAGCGAGAGAAAACGCCGAAGTGACGGGTTATCCCGGCCGGGTGCCCAAACTGCGCTGAACGGCACTATGTCTTCGTCCTCGACCAAAGGTCGCAGTACGAGCCGAGGGATAGAGACAAAGCGCCAACCGGCCGACACAACGGTTATGCCCCTGCCGATTGCGACCATATTCATCAAGGTCTCCTGGTTGCAGGGCATGATCTCGATCGCAGGATAGGTGCTGTAGTCCGCCAGCCTACGAACGATGTAATCATGCACTTCGAGCCCCGGCGCGCATTTTGTCGCTAGGAATTTCTGGTCGCGGAGCCACGACCATTCGACCGATTCACGCTCGGCTAGATGATGATCCGCCGAGAGCGCAACATGCACTCGTTCCTGCCAGAGTTCGGCTGTTTCACAATCGGCGATCGCGCCATTCCCGGTGATAAAAGCGATATCCAGTTGTCGCGCCCGCAGTGCGGCGACGTGTTCAGCCCGTCCCCCATCTCTGATCTCTATGGCCACCTCTGGATGTAGCAAGGCATACTTTTCGATGAGCTCCCTCAGAAACCCGCCCGCAAGCGACGTCAGAACACCGATGCTCAGGCTGCCGTTTTCGCCGCGACCCGCCGCGCCGGCGGTTTGGGTCGCTCGCATGATCTGGTCAATCGCTGGACGGACGGCGGCGACAAATTGCTCTCCGGCATGCGTCAGGCGAATCCCGGAAGGGCATCGCTCGAAGAACGAAACGCCCACCACATCCTCAATGCGTTGCACGCCCCGGCTCACTGTCGCCGGATACTGGCCCAACGCCTCCGCAGCGCGCCGAAAGGAGCGGTAGTCCGCCGCCGCCACGACATACTGAAGCGAGCTCAGGTCAAACGGGATCTTCGCGGACACAGGAGGAAAAGAAGGCCCCTCTGAGTCCTGGTTTTCCTCCTCCATCCACTCGACCTTCAGTCTGTCGGCGGAGGAAGCGATAACTCCCTCAAGACCATTGGCCTTGGGCAACGGTCCCCTTTGAAAAAGACAACTACGATCTGTCCCGGTCCCGCCTTTCGGGCGAAGCCAGCGACTTCCGCGACCTCTTGTCGATCCGGTCGTCGGAAACTCCTCATACCGGCTGCTCTACCAGGACCGAATACGCGGCAGTCGCGGTCTTCGCGCCGCGCAGCATTTTCATGACCTGCTCATCGCGGGTCCGGCGTGCGACCGCGGCGAGAATCTTCAGGTACTCGTTGCTGCCGTCGGGGGCCGAGAGCAGGAGAAAGACAACGTCGACCGGAAGGTCGTCCACTGCCTCGAATTCAATGGGCTTCTTCAGCACCATCAGCGCGGCGAAGGATGCCTGAAGTCCCGGAACCGGCGCATGAGGCATGGCGACGCCATGGCCGATGCCGGTCGAACCCAGACGCTCGCGCCCTAGCAAAGCTGTATGGATCGTTTCCTCAGTCAGCCCGGTGCGGGCGGCCGCATGCGCGGCCAGCTTCTTGATCAGGACGGCTTTTGTCGAGATGGATAGATCAAGGATCACGTCCTCTGGTGCGATGGCAGATGACAGGTTCATAGGAGTACTCACGTTAAGTCGCCCGCCCGTGGACGAGCGCGCGTGGTCACTGCTCCGGCTCACGGAGGCGGTAACCGACACCAGTTTCAGTAAGGATATATTGCGGCTGATCGGGCGTGGCCTCGATCTTCTGCCGCAACTGGCGGACATAGACCCGCAGATATTGGACATCGGTCGAGCCGCCCCACACATGCTTGAGGATGTGCTGGTGCGTGATGACCTTGCCAGCGTGCTGCACGAGAATGCGCAGGATTTCGTATTCCTTGGGTGAGAGCTTCACCTCCTTGTCTGCGACCTTGACGATCCGCTTCACCAGGTCGACCGAGAGATCGCCGACCTGGAATATCGGGCGTTCGCCCTGCTGCTGGAGCTTGTGCCTGAGCGCCACCCGAATGCGCGCCGCCAGCTCGCGCATCCCGAATGGTTTGGTGAGATAGTCATCGGCACCCAGTTCCAGCGCCTTGACGATGCCCGTTTCATCGGTCCGGCTGGAGAGGATGACGATCGGCAGTTCGACAAGCTCGGCCCGCCACCTTTCAAGCAGCTCATGGCCGGAAATATCGGGCAGCCCGAGATCAAGCAGAATGAGATCGGGCTTTTCCTCTGTGAGCAGCGCGACGGCGTCCTCGCCGTTTGCAGCCTCGACCATGGCATAGCCCTCGGCTGTCAGGCCGACGCGCAGAAGTTTCCTGATCGGCGGCTCGTCATCGACGACGAGAATCTTGACTACGGACGTACTCATATCCTTCCTTCCAAAGTCGAGGGCTCCGGTCCGATCGGAAACCGCAGCGTGAAAATGGCGCCGGGTCTGTCGGCCCGGTTGGTCGCGAAAATCGTTCCGCCCATCGCCTCGACAAATCCCTTGCAGATGGAAAGTCCAAGCCCGGTTCCAGCCTGGACGTGGTCCTTCTTCCGGACGCGATAGAAACTGTCGAAAATCCTGGTTAGATCGTCGGGCGGAATGCCGGGCCCTTCATCGACTACCTGCAATGTGACGTGGCTCTCGTCGGCCCACGCCCGAAGCCCGATCCGCGACCCTGACGGTGCGTATTTGCGGGCATTGTCGAGCAGATTGAACAGCACTTGCTCGAACAAGACCGGATCGAGCCGGACCATCGGCAGATCGGGCGGCACGGCAAGGTCGACCCTATGGAGAGCCAAAATCTTCTCAGCTCGGCGCAGGGCGCTGCCGACGCTGTCGCCGATGAACAGTGGCGTCAGCGATACCGCCGCAGCGCCGGATTCCAGCCGGGTCATGTCAAGCAGGTTCGCGATGAACCGATTGAGCCTTTCGGCCTCTTCGACAATCGTCGTCAGCAGTTCCACCCGGCCGGAGTCCGTCAGGGATGTCGAATAGTCTCTCAGCGCTCCCGCCGAACCGAGGATCGACGCCAAAGGCGTCTTGAGGTCATGCGATAGTGACGTCAAAAGCGCGGAGCGCAGCTTGTCCGCCTCGGCGGCCAGACGCGCATTGTCGACATCCGCGACAAGTTGGATCCGCTCGATCGCCAGAGCAGCCTGATCCGCCAGAGAATCGAAAAGCCGCTGTTCTGCGGGCGTCAGAACCGGCCCTTGCTTGTCATTGTCCAGACCGATGACGCCGACCCGTGTTCTGCCGGTCTTCAGAGGGAGGTAAAGGCGCTTCGCTCCCGGCAGCGTATCCGCCCCACGCCCTGCAGGCTTGTCATGCTCCCAGGCCCACTGGGCCGCCGCAATATCGGCATCGTCGAGCGTGTCATCGGGCGGGAAACCCGCCTGGACCGCGATACGGCCGTTCTCAGGCAGCAGAGCGACGACCCTGACCTGAAGCATGGAAGCGATCTGATAGACCGTGGCCCAGAGAACGTCACCCAAGGTCCCGGCGCCGGCGAGCTTCTTGCTGAAGAGATAAAGGCCCTCGGTCGTTTTGGCCCGCTGGCGCGCCGTCACGGCTTGCCTTTGCACCCGGCCCGCCAGATTGCTGGCAACAACCGCAACGCCGAGAAAAAACGCGAAGGCCACGACGCTCTCGGGATCGCCGATATCGAGCGTGTAGCGCGGTTCGAGGAAAAAGAAGTTGAAGACTAGCGCGCCCAATACGGAAGCGAACAGCGCCGGCCAGAGGCCGCCGCCCATCGCCGAGGCCAGCACGGCCATCAGAAAGACGAGGGCGATGTTGCGGACATCCAGAAAGCGCGACAGCGCCGTTCCAATACCCAACGCCATGGCGACGTAGAGCGAACTCCACAGATAGTTGCCGAAGTCGACTCGTCGTTTGGGTCGCGCGCTGACTGTCGCTGGAGATCGCGTTTCCTCGCCGTTGCCCGGCGAGATGACATGAACGCTCACATCCGTCTTGGCGCGGATCAGATCATGCGAAACGGAGCCCGCGAAGATCTCTCGCCACCTGGGCGAGGTCGGCATGCCGACGATGACGTGTGTGTAGTTGTTGGTGGATGCGTAGGTCAGAATTTCTTGCGCGACGTTCTCGCCGGGCAAGGTAACCGCTTCGGCTCCGAGCTGCTCAGCGAGACGCAAGGCGCTGGCAATCTTGTCCTTATCCTGCTCGGAGAGTCGGGCGTCCTTGCTCGTCTCGACGTGAACCGCGGCCCATGGCGCACGAAAGCGGTCCGCCTGACGCCGGCCATAGCGCACAAGCGCCATCGCTCCAGGGCGTTCGTTGATGCAAACCAGGACGCGTTCGCCGGCCGACCACGGCCCGGCGATCGCATGCGCCTGCATGTGCGTCACCAGTTGATCGTCAACGCGCTGCGCTGTCCGCCTAAGCGCAAGTTCGCGCAGCGCGGTCAGGTTGCTCGGCGAAAAGTAGTTCTGCGTCGCACGCTTCGCGGTCTTGGGCAGATAGACCTTGCCCTCGTTCAAGCGCTTGATCAGGTCGCCCGGCGTGATGTCGATGATTTTGATATCGTCGGCGCGGTCAATGATCGAATCCGGAACGGTCTCGCGCACCCGTATCCGTGTGATCTGCGCCACCACGTCGTTGAGGCTTTCGACGTGCTGGATGTTGAGGGTGCTGTAGACGTCTATGCCGTTCGCGAGCAGTTCCTCGACATCGAGATAGCGCTTCGGATGGCGACTGCCCGGCGCGTTGGTATGGGCGAGCTCGTCCACCAGGACCAGCGCCGGCTTGCGCGCCAGAATTGCGTCGATATCCATCTCATCGAGCACATGCCCTCGATACGGCACAGTGCGGCGCGGAACGATCTCGAACCCCTCGACCAGAGCCTCGGTCTCCGCCCGCCCGTGGGTCTCGACCACCCCGATGACAACATCGACGCCGTCTGCGCGCTGGGCCCGGCCCGACATGAGCATCTCGTACGTCTTGCCCACACCCGGCGCCGCCCCAAGAAAGATCTTGAGGTGGCCGCGCGTCTCCCGTTGCGCACTTTCCAGCAATGCATCGGGCGATGGACGGCTCTGCTCTCGTATTGGGTCGTCAGACACTTCATGACTCCGGATCAACGGTCAGGACGGCTATTATAGCCGTCCTGACAACTTCATTCAGCCTCTATTGGCGCTGTCGAGCGCCAGGTTCAGCTTGAGAACGTTGACCACGGGTTCTCCCAGGAAGCCGAGTATGCGCTGCTCGACGTGCTGATCGACCAGTACGCGCACCGTGGCCTCATCGATGCCGCGCGCTCTGGCGACACGGCCCACCTGGAAGTAGGCGGCCTCAGGCGTAATATGGGGATCGAGGCCGCTGCCAGAGGCCGTAACAAGGTTCATGGGGACCGCTGCGCCACCGTTCGCGGCCCGCTGAGCCTCAGTATCGGCTGCGACGCGATCACGAAGCGCCTGGCTGGTGGGGCCGAGATTGGAGCCGCTGGAAGCGCCAGCATCGTAGCCATCTGAACCGGCAGCCGAAGGACGCGGGTGGAAGTAGCGCTCGCCGGCAAAGTTCTGGCCGATGAGTTCGGAGCCTATGACCACGCCTTCACGTTCAATGAGGCTCCCATTGGCCTGTTGGGGGAAAATAGCTTGCGCGATACCGGTCACGCTAAGGGGGTATATGAGACCGGTTATGACGGTTAGTGCGACAATAAAGAAAATCGCGGGTCTGATTTGCTTGAGCATCGTTTCTGTCCTGAATGGTCCGCTGCTGATGGATATCGCTTCGCGGATTGTGTCTCTGGTGACCGCTTTCGACTAAACGAGGCCAGCGGCTGTGATGGCCATGTCGATGAGCTTGATACCGGCGAAGGGCACGAGAATGCCGCCCAGCCCGTAAATCAGGAGATTCCGGGACAGCAGCGAACCGGCTCCGATCGCACGATACTTCACGCCTTTCAGCGACAGCGGGATCAGCGCCACGATGATAAGGGCATTGAAGATGATCGCCGACAGGATAGCGCTCTGCGGTGAAGCAAGGCCCATGATGTTGAGCTCACCAAGCTGCGGATAGAACGCCAGGAACATCGCCGGGATGATCGCGAAATACTTCGCGATATCGTTGGCGATCGAGAACGTCGTCAGCGCGCCGCGCGTCATCAGCAATTGCTTGCCGATTTCCACGATTTCGATCAGCTTGGTCGGATCGCTGTCGAGATCCACCATGTTGCCGGCCTCGCGGGCGGCGACCGTGCCGGTGTTCATGGCGACGCCGACATCCGCCTGGGCGAGCGCCGGGGCGTCATTGGTGCCGTCGCCGCACATGGCGACCAGCTTGCCCTTGGCCTGTTCCTCACGGATCAGCGCCAGCTTGTTCTCCGGCGTCGCCTGCGCCAGGAAGTCGTCGACACCGGCTTCGGCAGCGATAGCCGCCGCGGTCATCGGGTTGTCGCCGGTGATCATCACCGTGCGAATGCCCATGCGGCGCAGCTCGGCGAACCGCTCCTTGATGCCGCCCTTGACGATGTCCTTGAGATAGATGACGCCGAGGAGGCGGCCATCCTTCACCACGGCAAGCGGCGTGCCGCCTGCCTTGGCGATCTCGTCGGCGATAGCCTGGAGCTCACGGACGCTCTCACCGGACGCACGCGGGCTGCCGGTCGCGACCGTGGAGAGTTCCACATGCTTCAAGACCGCATCGACCGCGCCTTTACGGACGGACGAGCCCTCCAGGTCGACGCCGCTCATACGGGTCTGCGCCGTGAACGGGACGAATGTCGCGTTGAGGCTCGCCATGTCGCGTGCGCGGATGCCGTATTTTTCCTTGGCGAGCACGACGATCGAGCGGCCTTCAGGGGTCTCGTCGGCAAGCGAAGCAAGCTGCGCTGCATCGGCGAGTTCCTTTTCGGTGACGCCCCGGATCGGCCGGAACTCGCTCGCCTGACGGTTGCCGAGCGTGATCGTGCCGGTCTTGTCAAGCAGCAGCGTGTCAACGTCGCCGGCGGCTTCAACGGCGCGGCCGGACATGGCCAGAACATTGAAGCGGACCAGACGGTCCATACCGGCAATGCCGATGGCCGACAGCAGCGCGCCAATGGTGGTCGGAATCAGCGTGACGAACAGGGCGACCAGAACGATGATGGGAACATACCCGCCCGCATAGGTCGCGAAGCTCGGGATGGTCACCACGGCCAGTACGAAGATCAACGTCATTCCCGCAAGCAGGATGTTGAGCGCGATCTCGTTCGGCGTTTTCTGGCGTTCGGCGCCTTCGACCAGAGCAATCATCTTATCGATGAAGGTCGAGCCGGCCGCAGCCGTGATCCGGACCTTGATCCAGTCGGAAAGGACCTGGGTGCCACCCGTGACGGCAGAGCGATCCCCGCCAGACTCGCGGATGACCGGAGCTGACTCGCCCGTAATCGCCGCTTCGTTCACCGAGGCCACACCCTCAATGACTTCGCCGTCAGATGGGATGATGTCGCCCGGTTCAACGAGAACGACGTCACCGACCTTCAGCGTGGCGCCCGGCACCATTTTGTAGTCGGAGCCGCCGTTCGAGAGCAGCTTGGCCTGGGTCTCCGTGCGGGTTCGCCGAAGCGATTCAGCCTGCGCCTTGCCGCGTCCTTCGGCCACGGCCTCTGCGAAATTGGCGAAGAGCACGGTGAACCAAAGCCACAGCACGATCTGCAGAGAGAAGCCGACGCTTTCGGCTCCTGTAGCAATGTCCTTGAGCAGAAGCACCGTCGTCAGGACCGACACGACGGCGACGACGAACATGACCGGGTTTTTAGCGAGGCTTTTCGGATTCAGTTTCCGAAACGCATCCCCTATGGCCGGAACGAGTATGCGAGCGTCCAGCATGCTCGCGGATTTGGACTGGTTCATAAGAAACTCCAGCGAGTTTGTTCTTGGGGGCCAACCACTCGGTCACGCCGCCGCGAGCAATTCAGTGATAAGTTTGGCGAGGAGCACCACGCCCCCCAAAGCCAGTGTCATGCCGAGAATGATCGTCGATGCCCTGGGCGGTCTGGCCGCCCCTCGCTCCTGAAGCCAGGAGCGAGGGTTCACGACAAATCGGATCGATCTCAGCCATTTGGCCGTCATCGCGGTTCTCAGAAAGTCTGGCCCGCCAACATGGCGAAGTGCTCGACGATCGGACCCAGCGCCAAGGCAGGGAAGAACGTCAGGCCGCCGACGATCAGGATCACGCCCACCAGAAGACCGACAAACAGAGGCCCGGTCGTAGGCAGGGTGCCGCTGGACTCGGGAACCGTTTTCTTGGCGGCCAGGGAGCCAGCGATAGCCAGCGCCGGAACGATCACCATGAAGCGTCCCATCAACATCGCGAGGCCAATCGTGATGTTGTACCAGGGCGTATTGGCAGAAAGACCTGCAAACGCCGATCCATTGTTCGCCGTGCCGGATGTGTAGGCATAGAGAACTTCGGAGAATCCGTGTGGACCTGCGTTCGCCATCGAAGCCACGCCCGTGTCGAGCACTACGGCAATCGCGGTGAAGCCAAGTATTGAAAGAGGCAGGCACAAGACAGCGAGCATGGCCATCTTCACTTCCTTCGCCTCAATCTTCTTGCCGAGATACTCGGGTGTCCGCCCGACCATAAGCCCTGCAACGAAGATCGCGACGACGACGAACAGGATGATGCCGTAGAAGCCTGCGCCGACACCGCCAATGATGATTTCGCCGAGCATCATGTTGATGATCGGGATCATCCCGCCCAGCGGCATGAAGCTGTCGTGCATGGCTATGACGGCGCCGCACGACGCAGCGGTCGTAACGACTGCAAAGAGCGCCGACGTGACGATACCGAAACGGGTTTCCTTTCCTTCCATGTTGCCGCCCTCAAGGCCAAGCGAATGGAGAATCGGATTGCCCGCAGCTTCGGCCCAATAGGTGATTGCGACACCGGCGAGGAACAGGACGCCCATGGCGGTGAAGATAGCCCAGCCTTTTTTCTCGCTGCCGACCATGCGACCAAACACGTTGGTCAGAGCAGCGCCGATGGCGAAGATCGAGACCATGTGGATGAGGTTGGTGAAGGCATTCGGGTTTTCGAACGGGTGCGAAGCGTTGACGTTGAAGAAGCCGCCGCCGTTAGTTCCCAGATGCTTGATCATCATCTGAGATGCGACCGGACCCTGAGCGATGGTTTGCTGCGCGCCTTCAACGGTTGTTGCGATGGTGTACGGGTTGAGGTTCTGCGGAACGCCCTGCCAGACCAGAACCAGGCTGCCGACGAAGCAGATGGGCAGCAGGACGTACAGCGTGATCCGGGTAAGATCGACCCAGAAATTGCCGACTGATTTGCCTGATGCCCGGGAAAACCCGCGTATCAATGCAATTGCAATCGCGATGCCCGTCGCTGCCGACAAGAAGTTCTGAACAGCCAGACCTGCCATCTGGCTGAAATAGCTCATGGTGGTCTCGCCGCCATAGCCCTGCCAGTTGGTATTGGTCATGAAGCTGACAGCGGTATTGAAGGCGCTGGTCGGCTCAATCGCTCCCAATCCCTGAGGGTTGAACGGCAACCCTCCCTGGAGGCGTTGAACAAGATAGAGCATCACGAAGCCGGCGAGGTTGAAGAGCAGCATGGCCAGCGCATAGGTCGTCCAATGCTGCTCCTCTTTCTCATTCGTTCCAGCGACACGGTACAGTCCCCGTTCGAGCGGCCCAAAAATGGCCGAAAGGAGTGTACGCTCGCCGTTCAGGACGCGGGTGAGATAGCCGCCGAGCGGCTTCACCAGCGCGATGATGATCCCGGCAAAGACCAGGATCTGTATCCATCCATTTATTGTCATCGGTGGTTTCTTTCCGAGCTACTGTCTTGATCAGAACCGCTCGGGACGAGCGAGGGCATAGAGCAGATAGCCAGTCACAAAGACCGCGACGGCTGCTCCGAGGAAGTATTCCAAGATCATGATTGATTTCTCCCGGTCAGAGCTTTTCGCAAACTCTGATGTATCCAAACATCAGTGCGAAAAATCCAACACCTATTGCCAGCACAATAACGTCCATTGCTTTCGCCTCCGGCGCCGCAGTTGATACGAATGGCCAGCCAAGACGGAAAACCTGGCAAGCCACAGCTATAATTCTTCCAGCGCGCCCAAGCGTAAGCACGGGTGCCGGAGGAGGAATTTGGCGGAAATATGGACGCGAACCGCATATAGGTTCGAGAGAGGACGGGGCCTCAAAAAATAGGAATCTAATAGTTATTTTGGCGGCACGCATAAAAATTCCATAGGAATTTCCGCTAACCGCCCATGAGCAAGCAAAAAGCCCGCCGACTCGGTAGAGGCGGCGGGCTTTGCTTATCTCAACTGGGAGAGTTACTTTCCCATCGCCATCATCGCGATAAATTCAGCGAGTGTGAGGCGGCTCTGTCGGATCGATGGCAACCGGCTAGGCGGCGGCCCGGCGTCCAAACAGCGGGTCAAGGCTCAGGCGCTGGCTTTCGGCCATGCAGATCACAGCCCCCGGCGCGTTATTGGTTTCCTGACGGGCGAAGTGAATCGCCGCATCCTTGCTGACAAAGCAGCCGCCGACGAGGTTACGCTCATCGCGGACGGTCCAGCATCCTCGGTTGTCCTGGCCGACGAAAAAATGGTTCAGAGGTTGGGGAGGCTCTTTCGGCTGAACGGCACTTGCCATGATGGATGATCCTGATTGTTCGTTGAAGAGTGAGCTGTGGACGTCGTTGGCGCGCTAGCCAGCCAACGCGGTGACTGTGGCGACGGCCGCAATCACGAGGGCCATCACGACTCCGAGCCGCAGGAACATTCCAACGTCGGCCATCGGCTCATCCGAGCGCACGGCAACCTTGGCTTCGCCATCCGTCCGCCCAGGGTTGGCCTTGTTCTGTTGTTGCATCGCATAGAAATAGTATCCGCGAGGGTGCATTGCAGAGATCCTTTCTTAGTATCGGCAGGCCATCCCACTCGTCGAGTCAAATGATGCCTTTTGCCAATACATTGAATTTAAGGATGTCGGGATTTGTTCTCCATTTCACGGACAGCCGGATTTCATAGTATTTTCATTGGAGAACACAGCAGCATCATGCTGTTCTTATAAAGACGACCCAATCAGGCCGAGAGGGGGACGAGAGACCTCTCGGCGGCCAAAGACGTATCGATCTCCAGGGAGTCGATCTCCGCCACGGCAGCGCGTATTCTTGCTGCGGCGCCTTCAGTGACCTCGACCAGCGGAAGGCGGACGACGGGCGAGTATCCGCGCGCGCAATGCAACGCGAACTTGATCGGGCATGGATTGCTTTCAAGCTCCAACGCCTCGATCAGCGGGAAAAGATGAGCGTTGATGCGCCGAGCTTCCAGATAGGCACTCTTTCGCACCGCGCCGATCATCGCCACGGTCAGCATCGGAGCGACGTTCGACACGACCGAAATGGCGCCATCGCCGCCAGTCGTCATGAAAGCCAGCATCGATCGGTCATGTCCGGAAAGCTGGGTGAAACGATCGCCAAAGCGGAGGGCCATCGTGCTTACCCGCGTCGGATCTCCGCTTGCGTCCTTGATGCCGACAAGACCGGGCAGGTGCGCAAGGCGGTCAAGCGTTTCGATCCTGATATCGACGGCCGTCCGGGAAGGCACGTTATAGATGATAATCGGCAGCTCGGCAGCTTGCGCGACGCTTTCGAAATGCCGGAACAGGCCCTCCTGGTTCGGCCGACTATAGTAAGGCGTGACGACCAAAGCTCCGTCCGCGCCAAGGCGAGCCGCCTCGCGGGTCAACTCCACGGTACGCCGGGTGTCGTTGGTGCCCGAGCCGGCGATCACCGGCACACGGCCATTGGAGACCTCGACGCACAAACGGATCACCGCCGCCCATTCCGGATGAGACAGGGTCGGCGCCTCGCCCGTGGTGCCGCAGGCGACAAGCCCCTGTACGCCCTGGTCGATCTGCCAGTTGGCGAGCTCCGCCAAGGCGTCGAAATCGATAGCGTCACCCCTAAACGGAGTGACAAGCGCGGTCATCAGACCGCCAAATAAGGGAGGGTCGCCACTGGGTTTCATGCTGCCTCTTCTCCACGTTTCGAGAGTTCTTTCGGCCGGCGCTGGCGACGGCCGAGGGAGCTCAGCAATGCGATCAGCATGGCAGCCGCCAGGTCATCGTGTCGGCCCATGCACCTGCGCAAATTGCCGCGATCGTTCCACGCCACGCGACAACGCCAACGATCTCCCGAGCGGACCATCGACCAAGGGTGGCGTGTTGGCTGCAGATGAGCTCCGAGTTCGATCACCGCTTCAAGCAACGCATTTGCTTCGAGCAGATCACGGAGCCGGAGGTGCCGTCGAAACTGCGGCTGGTCTTCGCGCTCCTCGATAATCCTCACAGCCAGCCAGACGTGGTGCTCCTTGAGGACTCTGGCCATTTCCAACTGCGTCCTCAGGCCTGGCAACTCAGCCAGACGGCTTTCACCAATAGCGCGCCTTCGGTCGTCGGGTTGGAGAGCGGGAGCAGCAGGGCGTGTCATGCCGCTCTCAGAAAAACTATGGCGACGACCTGCACAGCAGCACAGCTCGCCGCAAACATCAGGAGCAGGTATTCCGATCTATGGCGTCGCTCGCGTTTGCTGAACTTCGGTTTCGGTCGTGGCGACCTGGGGCGAGCAGGACGGCCTGCAACTCTGCATTCAGCCGCCATTGCTGAGCACCAGATAGAGGCTGGGGCCTGCGGCAGCAAGAACAGCGCAACCGGCGATCACCACCAGAACGATGATCTCCACGCCGTAGCGGAAGAGGTGTCGGGAGACTTGGCGCTTGCTTGGTACAGCCTGGCTCAATTTTCGCCCTCGCTCCCCATCTGACGCGGCTCGCGCCGCCGACTGAGGTTCATCATCTCCAGGCAGAAGCGACCGTCTGTCAGTTGAAGATAGAGACGATAGCAGCCGTAACTCTCGCCTATCAGCCTCGCGGCACCGACCGCATCATTGCGCGTGGGGTGGCACCACTCGGAGTCTTCACCTTCAAGATGCACCGTCCAGCGATCATCATAGTTCCGATAGACCCAGAGAACGGGCAGGACCGGATACACAGTCGCTGTGGCTTGAGGAGCCTCCAATTTCGATATGATCTGTTCCAAACCCATGTTTCACCTAAGCTCGCAGAGCGTCTGCGGAGCCGGTGGCCCCGCATTTCCGCCCGCGCCCGTCCTAGAAAAGCACCCCAGCTTCAAACATCCCGCGAACCTGGTCGCGTTTGTCGAAGTTGGACCCAAAGCCGTAGCCTTCGGTGACCCGGTCAATGCGGGTGTACGAGAGCTCGGTGCGCGCGAAGAAAATCCCGCGCTGGTAGGTCGGCGTCACCGTCAGCGACCACGCCCTGCTTTTCGGCCCGTAGAGCAGATTGGTGGGGGCGCAGTCTGCGGCGACGCCGCAATCTCCTCCGCTTGAAGCGATGTACTCGGCGCGTCCAGCGATCGAGAAATTCTCATTGATGGCATATCGAGCCAGCAGCGCTCCGCCGAATGTTTCGGCCGAGCGATCAATCCCGATGTCCCTGTTCGAGCGGACCGTTGTGTATTGCAGATAGGGCTGGAGCGTCAGCGGGCCGTCGACATAGGTGTAGATCACATTGAAGATGCTGCTGTTGTTCTGCGCCAGAGGCGTCGCCGCGCCGGTCTTGCCGGACTCTGCAAAATTGCCTGCGGCGACAAGCGTGATCGTGCTCGACGGCGTCGCCGCATAAGACACCAGACCGGATACCCAGTTGTAATCCCCTGAAGAGAAACCATCATTGACCGACACCGAGGCGTTGACCGGTCCATTGCTATAGTTCACCTGAACACCGCGGCTGATCGCCGGCTCCTGGTTCCAGAGCAGGCCGCGCGCGATATTCATATTCTGGAAGGTGAAGGTCGATTCCGCGCCGATCAACGTCGGCAGCAAACCCGCCTGCACTGAGAAATTCGGCGACAGCTCGAGCTTGCCATAAGCAACCGGCACCGGCCCGTACAACTGATCGGTGACGTCGGTTGCGCGGGTGTAGGCCGAGCCCAAAGAAGGCAGCGAGTAGACACCGCCCTGGACGAAGAACGTCAAAGGCGCCCCGGTTGTCTGCACCTGAATCTGGGCATTGCCGATATCGACGAGGGGATCTGTCGTTCGGGGATCGACGCCGGGAATGCCGTTCGTCTGCGCATTGCCGATGCCTGTGAGCTGGCCGGTGGTATGAAGCCGGCCAAACACGCCCGCATCCATGCTCATCGGATCGGGGTTCGGGCGCAGAGGACCACCAAAGCTCGGCGCGCTCAGGGGTTCCGCCGCTGCCTGGCCAAGACCCATCATCGAACCGGCCATGATCGCGACCGCGCCGACCGCGTCCCGGCAAAGCGTCCGCCGACGCCCAGACCCCGGTCTTGTTGGACGACCGGCCTCGGCTGTGGCCGTTGCGGCGGGTGCGAGGGACGGTTTAAGCGGCTTCATACCTTCAGATCCTTCCGGTTTGGTGGGACCCTCAAGCTAAATAGAGCCGCATATTATTTCGACGGGAGCTCAGCCGCGCTGCGATAGTATTTTCATAAGAGAAAGCCCTGACAAAAATATACGTACTCATATAGTCGGATTTTTATTTGACTGAGCACGACTTTGCGCCCTCTCTCGCGCGGGAGTGTGCTTCTATGATTGACCAGAATTTCGACTATCTCGCTAACTTGCTTTGCCAAAACCGTCGGCAGGGAATTACCTCAGATATCCCGTTCGATCTGCTTCGAAGCGAGGATGACGCCTGGGCGGTGCAGTCAGCAGCAATCTCGGCCTTCGCCAATGACGCGGTAGGCTACGCCCTGATAGGCACTTGCCCCGCCATCCGCGGCACGCTTGGCCTTGCCAGTCCCATCTACTGCCCGATCCCTGTGGGAACAGTTCTTCAGGACTCCCACGGGCCGTTCCGGCTTCCCCAAGGCTTCATCGGGGCACAATGCGAAATCGTCTTTACGATCGGAGGTCCCTTGGGGGCGGACCATTGGCCCATCACTCGCGATCAATTTTGTAAGGCAGTCCTGAGCTACCAACCGGCTATCGGTCTTGTCGGGCGACGTGGTCACCTGACTGGGCAACCACACCTGGCCGCCATCGCTGACTATGCGTTCCATGTTTCGACGATCGTCGACAAATATCATGAGCCAACAGGCCTGGAGGCCATGGACACAATCGACATGCGAGCGTCGATCAACAACGTTCCAGTGTTTCAGTCGGCATCGGGAGAGGGGCTGGTTGATCCGATTAACTCTGCGCTCTGGCTCGTGAATGACCTGATCGCCAGAGGCAATTATCTCAGCGCCGGCGATATCGTTGCAACCGGATCGATCATCCCGATGCTGCTGCAAATTCTTCCTGGTCAGGAACTGAAGGTGGAGTTGTCAGGCGTTGGCGACGCATCCGCACGGTTTCTTTGAACCAACAAAAGCAGCCGATCAGACGGCCAACTGATGGCCACTGAAAATGTAGAGGCCCAACGCCGTCACCGCCAACCATAGAGCTTCATCCCAATAGGTGAAGCTGGTCTTCCCGAATCGTTCGCCGCGATTAACTGCGTAAGCGACGGCCATTACGCCGTATATGCCGGTCCACAACGCAAAGGTTGCAAGGAAGTTCTCACTCTTCAGAATGTAGGCGATTGCCGCGGCGACGACCAGCTTGATGCCATAGCGCCCAATGTGCTCTCGCGACTGCTCGTCTAACCGCATAACACGCCTGGATCGTTCTTTAGATCAGGCCGAAGACGAGAGACAGCCGGTAGCCGACATACCCGACGCCGATTGCCGTAATTGCCAGGATAAGCAGCAAGCCAAGCCCGCCGTTCCCCGGCTCTTTCTGAGGGCGCGGCGCCTCGTTCTGATTCTTCCGGACCCTATCATTTCCAGCCATTTGCGATGAGCGCTCCCTCGGCGCTCCAGTGCGCAGCTCTTTCTAGGATGCTGCTGCATAGGAATTCGAGAGGGACGGTCCGCAAGCTGCATAAGCGGATTTTATTTCGGAGCTTGAGGTGCGTTGCTAGGTGAACTGCATCACGGGGTCAGGATCGAAAACCTTACTCCCCCGCTCCACTTCGATCTTGGGAACAGCGGCAGAAGTGTTCATGGTTCTGGTATGAAATGGCGCGCCCGACACGATTCGAACGTGTGGCCTCCACCTTCGGAGGGTGGCGCTCTATCCAGCTGAGCTACGGGCGCATCGATATTCAGATAGTGTCCGAGACCGAACGGGGTCAATCCCGAATCGAACAAATGCATCGACGGCAAACGGGGCGGGTCCTGAACCTGCCAAATTTCGCCGTTCGTCCTCTACAACCTCCTCTCAGTTTGCTTCCGTGGCGCTTCCGCGACCTTTGGATGCGACTTCATGCTTCCGTCGAGTTCCGCCAAAGCATTGGTTTTGCTCGTATTTTTCGACCCGCACACACATCAAAAAGAGCTTGCCTTTGCCTTCGGAGGGCGACACTCTATCCAGCTGAGCTACGGGTGCAGCGCCCCCGCTGCTTAGCCGCAAAAACGCGGCTCTGCAATGGGGTTCAGGCGAAAAGCTCGCGGCAAAAAACAAGCCCGTCGACCAGCGCATCGACCTCGGCGCGGGTGTTGTAAAGGGCAAAGCTGGCCCGAGCCGTAGCGCTGGCGCCAAAGAAATCCAGCAGCGGCATGGCACAATGAGTCCCCGCGCGAACCGCAATGCCGCGCTTGTCGAGGATGGTCGAAATGTCATGCGCATGCGCGCCCTGCATCGTCATCGAGAAGATGGCGCCCTTGTCCGCCGCGTCGCCCTGAACCGACAGCCAGTTCAGACTGCGCAGCCGTTCGCGCGCATAATCACGCAGGTCACGCTCATGCGCGGCGACATTCTCCATGCCCAGCGACATCAGATATTCCAGCGCCGCACCAAGTCCGATCTGATTGACGATACCGGGCGTTCCCGCCTCGAAGCGCAGAGGTGGGTCGGCATAGTCAACAGCATCCCGGGTCACCGTGCGGATCATGTCACCGCCACCCATAAAGGGCCGCATCTCGGCCTGACGCTCGGCCCGGATCCAGATCGCACCCGAGCCCGAGGGGCCATATAGCTTGTGCCCGGTGATGCAGTAGAAATCAACGCCAAGCAACGAAAGGTCCACCGGCATATGAACGGCCGCCTGGCTGCCATCTACCAGAACCGGAACCGAAGTGCTGCGTGCAATCGCCCCCACATCGACAACGGTACCCGTTACGTTCGACATATGGGTGACGGCGATCAGCCGGGTGCGCGGACCGACCGCGGCCAGCACCTTTTCTGCCGGAAGTGAACCGTCGGCCTCGGGCTCAACCCATTTCAGCTGCACGCCCTGACGTTCGCGCAAAAAATGCCAGGGCACGATATTGGCGTGGTGCTCAAGCACCGAAAGCACAATTTCATCCCCGGCCTGCAGGCGCGGCGCGGCCCAGCCGTAAGAGACAAGGTTGATCGCCTCGGTCGAGCCCGAGGCGAAGATCACCTCATCTTCACGCGGGGCGTTCAGGAAACGGGCGATGATGGCGCGGACACGCTCATAATTCTCGGTCGCGAGGTTCGACAGGAAATGCAGGCCACGATGAACATTCGCATATTCGGCCTCATAGGCACGCGTCACCGCGTCGATCACCACGCGCGGCTTTTGTGCCGAGGCGCCGTTGTCCAGATAGACCAGCGGGCGGCCATTCACCTGCCGCGACAGGATCGGGAAATCGGCACGGACCTTTTCGACGTCGAAGCTCATGGTGTCACCTCGGGGACAATGCCGAATGCAGCCGCAAAAAGCGACAGCACAAAGCCAATCAGAAAGATGCTGCCGATCAGCCCCACCACCACCTTGCCGGTGCTGGTAAACCCGTGCAGCGCCTTGGTCATGGTCACGGCAAGATAAAGGAATAGGCCAAAGGCCAGCATCGAAAGCAGCGTGGCCGTGGCGGGAAACAACGCCATCATCACCACCTGCACCGCTTGCAGGCCGACAAGCATCAGCTCGACCCAGCCGACCACCAGCAGCGCATCGGCAAAGTTGCCATGCCCACCGAAAAGCCGTCCGATCTGGGCCACGCACAGCGCCGACAGCACCATGGCGCCAAGCTGGATACCCGCCAAAGTCATCGGCTCGGAAAGCATGCGAGAGACCGGGTTGTCCACCTCGATCGGAAACAGCATCAGGGACAGCCCGGCCAGCAGCGTCGAAAGCGTCACCGCCAGTAACAGCACCATCCAGCGCGCCACCATCGGCAGATCAAGACTACGCAGTACCCGAAGGGCACTTTCGGGGTCGCGCAGCGTCAGAACCGTCAGATCGCCAAGATCACTGAACCTCATCGCCCGCCCGCCAGACTGCGCAGCCCGGCGCCCCAAATGCAAAGGAACCCAAGCCCTGCAAGCGACTGCGTCAGGGTCAACGCCCTGCCCGGCCCCACCAGACCCGCCGTCAGCCCGGCAAGCAACATGGCGGGAGCAACCGCCAACAGTGCCCAGAACAGCGCCAGCCGCGAATCCTGCGGGGCGACTGGCCATGGCGTCAGCCGCGACAGGGCTGCAACCAGCGCCGCAACGCCATAGGCGACCAGCGGCATGATGAACATGACCGCCAGCAAGGCCCCGCCCATACGCGCACCCAAGGGGACATCGGGCTGCAATTGCGCAGCCCGGGCATGGCCCGGTGCCTGCGCGATCAGAAAGATCAGCATCGCCGTCATCAGCACGACGATCAGCACCCGGTCAGGCATGCCGCGCAAGGAAGCAACCACCCTGCCCGGCGCCCACCAGCTTTGCAGGATGCGCGGGACGATGCCAGCCTGGCTCATGCCTTGCCCTGGTTGCCCGCGCGCTGGGTCAGCCAGTCTTCCAGACGGCCGAGGATGTCGTCGCGCAGCCGCTCATCTTCGATCTCTTCCAGAGCATCGGCAAGGAAGGACAGGACCAGCAGCACGATCGCACGCTCTTTCGGCACCCCGCGCGAACGCAGGTAGAAAAGTGCCGTCTCGTCCAGCGCACCGGTAGTCGAGCCATGCGAGCATTTGACGTCATCGGCATAGATCTCAAGCTCGGGCTTGGCGAGGAACTGGCTGCCTTCGTCCAGAAGCAGCCCTTGGCTGATCTGGTAGCCGTCGGTCTTTTGTGCGCCCGGCTTGACAAGAATCTTGCCCTGGAACACGCCTTCGGCACTGTTTTTCAGCACCTTCTTGAACACCTGCCGGCTTTCGCAACGCTCAGCCCCATGGATGATAAAGACGGTGTCATCATGGTGGAAACGGCCGGTGTCGCCATCACCGAGAACGGCAGCGGCGATATGGGCGATCGCGTCATCGCCAGCGATGTCGATCACCGCCTCATTGCGCATCATCCGCCCGTTGACGGTCAGGGCAAAGGACTTGAACAGCGCCTCGCTCTCAACCCGGGCAAAGATATGGCCGATCCCCAGTTTGGGATCATTGGCCCGCTTGGCGCTGACATGGTGGAAACGCGCGCCTTTGCCGACCTCAACCTCCAGCACCACGTTCGAGCGTGCGCCGATGGCCCCGGTCTCAAGCAGGGTCAGTTCTGCCCCCTCCTCAAGCTTGACAACATGGTGCAGGGAGACATCCGCATCCACAGCCGAGCGGTGATAAGTAATGTGAACCGGGCGCCCGATCCGGCCAGTAACCCGGATCAGCACACCATCCGAGGCGGTCAGTGTGTTCAACACCGCAAAGGGACGTTTGACCGGCTGCTGACCAGCCGCCTCAAGCCTGCCATAAAGGCCCGCCGCCCAGTGGTCAGCACGACCCTCGGCCGAAGCGAGGTTCTCAATCTCGACCCCTTCGCCCTCCAGCTTGTCCGAAGCCGCGGCGTCAAAGCGCCCGTCAACAAAGACGAGGTTCAGCCGCTCGATTTCTGTGAACAGCGTCGAGGAATCGCCAGCAATTTCGGCCGCTTCGGGCCGGGCGGCATTAAACAGCGCGGGATCGGTATAGCGCCAGTATTCGTCGCGCGGGCCGGGCAGGCCCATGGCCTGAAGCCGCTGCGCCGCATCCTCGCGCGCAGCGCGGGTAAACCCGCCCTCAGGCAAGGTCAGCACGTCAAGACGCGCAGCCAGCGCGGCATCACCTGGACGAGCCTTGTCGGCACTGGCCGCGGCCTGCGCTGCAAGAACAGCCGTGTCCGCCATTATCCGACCTCCGCCAGAAGATCTCCGTAACCGTTTTGTTCGACCTCCAGCGCCAGTTCAGGACCGCCGGTGCGCACAATACGGCCATTGGCCATGATGTGGACGACATCAGGGCGGATATGGTCAAGCAACCGCTGGTAATGGGTGATGACAAGGAAGGCACGGTCGGGCGAACGCAGCGCGTTGACGCCATCGGCGACCAGCCGCATCGCATCGACGTCAAGGCCCGAGTCGGTTTCATCCAGAATGCACATGCGCGGCTCAAGCACCGCCATTTGCAGGATCTCATTGCGCTTCTTTTCGCCGCCAGAGAAGCCGACGTTGACCGAACGCTTCAGCATCTCGCTGTCGATTTTCAGCGTCTTGGCCTTTTCACGGATCAGCTTGAGGAAATCCGCCGCGCTAAGCTCGGGCTCACCCCGGGCTTTGCGCTGCGCATTGGCAGCGGTGCGCAGGAAGGTCAGGTTGCCAACGCCGGGGATTTCAACCGGGTATTGGAAAGCCAGGAACAGGCCTGCGCTGGCGCGCTGTTCAGGTTCCATTTCCAGCAGGTCCTGACCGCCCAGCCTGGCCGCGCCGTCAGTCACCTCATAGCCGTCACGGCCCGACAGAACGTAGGACAGCGTCGATTTACCCGAACCGTTCGGACCCATGATCGCATGGACCTCACCAGCCGGGACAGTCAGATCGACGCCTTTGAGGATCTGCTTGTCCTCATCCTCAAGCTTGACGTGCAGATTCTTGATTTCCAGCATAGTTCGGTTCCTATTCGACAGTCACGGCGGTGCCCGAGGCGGACACCATCAGCATGTTGTTGATCACTTCATAGTCCAGATCGACGCCGACCACGGCATTGCCGCCCAGTTCGCGGGCGCGGTCCTGCATCTCGGACAAAGCGGTTTCGCGGGCCGAGGCCAGCGCGGTTTCGTAGGCGCCTGAACGGCCGCCCACGATATCGCGAATCCCGGCAAAAAGGTCACGGAAGATATTGGCACCGATGATGGTCTCGCCCGTCACCACGCCATGATAGGCACTGATACGACGGCCCTCGATGGTGGGAGTGGTGGTGACGATCATCCGACCGACCCCTCCAGCGAGATGGCGACCAGCGACTGCGCCTCCATGGCGAACTCCATCGGCAGGGCCTGCAGCACCTCGCGGCAGAAGCCGTTCACCACCAGCGCCACCGCCTCTTCTTCGTCCATGCCGCGCTGACGGCAATAGAAGAGCTGGTCATCATCGACCTTGGAGGTTGTCGCCTCATGTTCGACGCGCGACGAGGTGTTCTTGACCTCGATATAGGGCACGGTATGGGCACCGCATTTGTCGCCAATCAGCAAGCTGTCGCATTGCGTATAGTTGCGGCTGTTCGCTGCA
Organism: Paracoccus sp. TRP; assembly: GCF_000185925.1. Taxonomy (NCBI): domain Bacteria; kingdom Pseudomonadati; phylum Pseudomonadota; class Alphaproteobacteria; order Rhodobacterales; family Paracoccaceae; genus Paracoccus; species Paracoccus sp. TRP. Next base: position 48,822 of record NZ_AEPN01000010.1, read on the forward strand.
CGGGGATGCATCGACACAAGGCCGCGGTAGGTGTTCTGCGCATGCCCGGCAGAAATCCCTTTGGAAACAATGCGTGAGCGGGTGTTCTTGCCAAGATGGATCATCTTGGTGCCGGTGTCAGCCTGCTGATGGTTGTTGGCAATTGCGATCGAGTAGAACTCACCCTGGCTTTCCTCGCCGCGCAGGATGCACGACGGATATTTCCAGGTGATGGCCGAGCCGGTCTCGACCTGCGTCCACATCACTTTGGCCCGCGCCTCGCGGCAGTCGGCACGCTTGGTGACAAAGTTATAGATGCCGCCCTTGCCTTCCTCGTCGCCCGGGAACCAGTTCTGGACAGTCGAGTATTTGACCTCGGCATCCTCCAGCACGACAATTTCGACCACGGCGGCGTGCAGCTGGGCAACGTCGCGCTTGGGCGCAGTGCAGCCTTCCAGATAGCTGACGTAAGAGCCCTTGTCAGCGATGATCAGCGTACGCTCAAACTGGCCGGTGTTTTCGGCATTGATGCGGAAATAGGTCGACAGTTCCATCGGACAGCGCACGCCCGGCGGGACATAGACAAAGCTGCCGTCCGAAAAGACCGCCGAGTTCAGCGTCGCAAAAAAGTTGTCCGACTGGGGCACAACCGAGCCAAGATATTTGCGCACCAGTTCGGGATGTTCGCGGATCGCCTCGGAGATCGAGCAAAAGATCACGCCGGCCTTTGCCAGTTCGTCCTTGAAGGTGGTGCCCACGCTGACGCTGTCAAAGACCGCATCGACCGCAACCTGGCGCGCCTCGGCCGGGGCGCCTTCGGCACCTTCGATCCCGGCAAGGATCATCTGCTCTTTCAGCGGGATGCCCAGCTTTTCATAGGTGGCAAGCAGCTTCGGATCGACCTCGTCCAGCGACCTGGGCTTGACCTCCATGCTTTTCGGGCGGGCGTAGTAATACTGATCCTGATAGTCGATCTCAGGATAGTTCAGCATCGCCCATTTGGGTTCGGTCATGGTCTGCCAGCGGCGGAAAGCCTGCAGGCGCCATTCCGTCATCCATTCGGGCTCTTCGTTCTTTTTCGAGATCAGCCGGACGATGTCCTCATTGATGCCCTTGGGGGCATATTCCATCTCGATCTCGGTATCCCAGCCATATTTATAGGACCCCATGTTCTGCACGGTCTCGACGGTCTCGCGGTCTACGCCCTCGCGGATCTCGATTGCATCGCCGATCTGTTCAGTCATTTCAAACCCTTCCCGCGGTCGCCCGCCGATCATCCCTTTGCCGCCAGCGGTCATAGGCCGCAAGCCAGGCCTCTGCGAAACGCATCACGTCCCGAGCTTCCGTCGTCGGACCGATCGAGACGCGGATCGCATCACCCGCCAATTCCGGCGCGATTCCCATGGCGGTCAGGACCGAGCTTGGCCGGACCTTGCCGGAAGAACAGGCCGAGCCTGCCGAAACGGCAAATCCGGCCAGGTCCATCTGCATCACCTGCGTCTCTCCGCGCCATCCCGGCGTCAGAATCGACAATGTATTTGGCAGGCGACGGGCCTCGCGCCCCGGGAATGTAACCATTTCCGCCCGGGATTCCAGAGCAGCCATCAGGGAATCGCGTAAATGCGACACTTTTTCTCCGATTCCTTGATCCAGATCATTCTGGGCCGCTTTTGCCGCCGCCGCAAAGCCCATGATGCCGATCAGGTTCTCGGTTCCGGCGCGGCGGCCCTGCTCTTGTCCGCCGCCCTTGATGCGCGCCTCGATCTCGGTGCCGCGGCGGACGACCAGCGCGCCAGTTCCACGTGGTCCGCCAAGCTTGTGGGCCGATACAAAGCCCGCCTGAATGCCCAGCCAGTTAAAGGCGAAAGGCACCTTGCCAAAGGCCTGCGTCAGGTCGCTGACCGCCAGCCCGGCCGGCAGGTCCTGCAGAACGCCGGTTTCGGAATTGGCCATCTGCAGTGCCGCACGGGAAGGATCGGACACCGTCACCAACCCCGCTGCGTCGGTATCAAGCACCGCCTCGCACCAGGCCAGAACCGCGGCATGTTCGACCGCAGAGCAGGCAAGCCCGCGCCCCGCCAACACCAGTGCAGCAGCCTCGGTCGCGCCCGAGGTAAAGATCACATCCGCCCCTTCGGCACCAAGTGCCGCCGCGACATCCTCGCGCGCCTGCTCCAGCGCGGCCTTTGCCGCCCGCCCCTCGGCATGGACCGATGAGGGGTTGCCGACAATCTCCATCGCCGCCCGCATCGCCTCGCGCGTCTCGGGACGCAGCGGGGCGGTCGCATTCCAGTCCAGATAGACCCGCTCCATCACCGACCCTCCCCGACAAGCACATCGGCCATGCGCCCGGCCAGGCGGCGCCCGACATCGCCCTTGGACAGGCGCGGCCAGCTTTCTGCCCCCGCCTCCGAGATCAGGGTGATCGCATTCTCTGACCCGCCCATGATCCCGGTCGCCGGGGTGACGTCATTGGCAACGATCCAGTCACACCCCTTGCGCAGCCGCTTGCGGGTCGCGTTTTCCAACACATCGTCGGTTTCGGCGGCAAAGCCCACGACAAGCCGCGGCCTGCCCTGCTGCAACTGACTGATCCACGCCAGAATGTCGGGGTTTTCACTGAACTCCAGTGCCGGAGGCCGTCCAGATCCGTCCTTTTTGATCTTACCCGCCCCGGCATTGGCAACATGCCAGTCCGCCACGGCGGCGGCCATGACCGCCGCATCAGCGGGAAGAGCCGCCTCAACAGCGGCCCGCATCTCGCGCGCGGTCTGAACGGTAATGACCTCAACCCCCTCGGGCGGCGCGGTCTCGGCGGGACCCGTGATAAAGCTGACCCGCGCACCCAAATCGCGCAAGGCGGCAGCAATCGCGGTACCCTGCGCACCGCTTGAGCGGTTGGCGATATAGCGCACAGGGTCGATCGGCTCATGGGTCGGACCCGAGGTCACGATCACATGCTGCCCGCTCAGCCTTTGTGACGGCAGCGAGATTGCGGCTTCGGGTGGCAGGCGCAGGGGCTTTTGCCGACCAAGCGCAGCCCGGATCGCCTCAAGGATCGCCTCGGGCTCGGCCATGCGTCCGGGGCCAAATTCACCGCAGGCCATATCGCCGTCTTCCGGGCCGACAAAACGGATGCCGTCATTCTCTAGCGTCTCAAGATTGCGCTGGGTGGCCGGGTGCTGCCACATGCGCACATTCATTGCCGGGGCAGCCAGCACCGGCTTGTCGGTCGCCAGAAGCAGCGTCGAGGCCAGATCATCGGCCATGCCCGCCGCCATCCGCGCCAAAAGATTGGCAGTCGCGGGGGCGACCACGACCAGATCGGCAGCCCGCGACAGCTGAATATGGCCCATTTCGGATTCACGCGTCAGGTCGAACAGCTCGGTATGGCAAGGGGCTTCGGCCAGCGCCGAAAGCGTCAGCGGAGTGACGAATTCAGCGCCTGCCTTTGTCAGCACCGGGACGACCGAACCGCCCTCTCGCCGGATCATGCGGATCAACTGGGGAATCTTGAAGGCGGCGATTCCCCCGCCGACGATCAGCAATATGCGGCTGCCCTGCATGGTCGCCTCCTGTACCTTGATGGTTGCTTTGCACATAGGCGGATCAGGCGCGCACGACAAGCAAGCGACGACGTTAACTTAACATTAAGACCTGCCGGATTAGACCGTCCCGGATGTGACGCTGGGGGCGCTGATGGCGGCGATTGCATATACCGTTGCCTTCGACGGGACCGAGGCACGGCTGGTCGAGGTGCAATGCTCGGTCTCGCCCGGACTTCCGGGCTTCGGCATCGTCGGCCTGCCCGACAAATCAGTCAGCGAGGCCCGCGAGCGGGTCAAGGCCGCCTTCGGCGCGCTATCAATCGCCATGCCCTCGCGTCGGGTGACAGTGAACCTCTCACCCGCCGACCTGCCGAAAGAGGGTTCGCATTTTGACCTGCCCATCGCTCTTGCCGTGCTGGCGGCGCTGGAGATCGTGCCCGCCGACGCGTTAGAGCGCGTCGTCACCCTTGGCGAGCTCGCGCTGGACGGCCGCCTTGCGCCCATCGCGGGCGCCCTGCCCGCCGCCGTAGCAGCGGCCGAGGACAACCGCGCCTTGCTCGTCCCCCACCCTTGCGGCGCCGAAGCTGCCTGGGTCGATGCTGTACCTGTCTTTGCCCCGCGCAACTTGCGTGAGGCGGTCGATCATCTAAGCGACCGTGCCCCACTTGGCCGCACCGCCGCAGGGACGCTTGCCGAAACCGTTCATGACCTTGACCTGGCCGAGGTCAAAGGACAGGAGCGTGCGCGACGCGCCCTGGAAATCGCTGCTGCCGGGCGTCATCATCTGTTAATGGTGGGACCGCCCGGGGCCAGCAAATCCATGCTCGCCACCCGGTTACCCAGCATCCTGCCGCCCCTGACACCGCAAGAGGCACTGGAAACCTCGGTCATCCAATCAGTGGCCGGCTTATTGTCAGACGGTAAAATCTCACGTGCTGCGCCCTTCTGTCAGCCACATCACACCGCCTCCATGGCGGCGATGGTCGGTGGCGGACGCAATGCCCGGCCCGGGCAGGTCAGCCTTGCGCATAATGGCGTGCTGTTTCTCGACGAACTGCCCGAGTTTGAACGCCGGGTCATCGACGCCCTGCGCGAACCACTCGAAACCGGAGAGATCCATGTCTCTCGTGCCAACGCCCATATCCGCTACCCGGCGCGTTTTCTTCTGGTTGCCGCGGCGAATCCCTGCCGCTGCGGAGACATTGCCGATGCCGCTCGGGCTTGTTCAAAGGCGCCACGCTGCGGAGCGGATTACATGGGGCGGGTCTCGGGCCCGATGATGGATCGTTTCGATCTGCGCATCGAAATGCCTCAGGTCTCGATCGAGGACCTGTCCCTGCCGGCAACAGGCGAGAGCTCTGCCACAGTGGCGGAACGGGTCACCGCCGCGCGAGCCATGCAGACCAAACGCTTTGCTGGCCATCCCAAAGCGCGGGTGAACGCAGACGCATCAGGTCGCCTGCTAGAAGAAATCGCGCCGCTGGACAAGGATTGCCAGTCCTTACTGACCCTTGCAGCCAACCGGCTGGGCCTCACTCCGCGCGGCTATCACCGCATCCTGCGCAGTGCCCGGACCATTGCCGATCTGGATCAATCTGCTGAAATCCGCCAACCGCATTTGGCCGAAGCGCTTTCATATCGCCTGCCTTTCGGCCGCGCAGATTAACAGCCGGCGCTGTTTTTGCAGAAAACAAGAAGTAAGGGGAGAGGTGGTTTGATTAACCTGAACAGGTCCCCTGCATTTTCCAGGTGCTTTTCCGCCTCAGCTACCCCGCCACCGCTTCGGGCATTGGCGGTTTGAAGCAGGCCTGATCGGGAGGGTACCCTACGCCGCCCGCCACCGGGATGTATTCGCCACACGGATCGCGGCGCGCAATACTGCGCCCATGACTACCAGAAACTTTTGCGCAAAAACGGGTCAAGGTATCAATGAGTGACAAGGGCAACTGTTATGATAACCCGGCCGTCGAGAGCTTCTTCAAGTCCCTGAAGGCAGAATTGGTCTGGAGGCGCGCCCGGCGCGACGTCGAAATCGCCCTCTTCGGATACATCAATGGCTTCTACAACCCGCGGCGCAAACACTCAGCCCTCGGCTGGAAATCACCCGCGGCCTGCGAGCAGAGGGCCGCTTAACATGAGCACCTCACCGGAACAGAACCGGGGCAGGTTCAAGGTGCTCATGGGACATCATGTTACGTTTCAAGCTCATCCCTCATGCAGAGTGAACCTGAAACGCTAATGCCGGATCAGCAAAACTTCTCGCGTCCGCATATCTTAAAAATGCCGACGGGACGCAAACAGCCCGCAGTCACTCTGGCCCTTTCTCACCCAATCTCCGCTCGATCGCTTCCCAAATCAACGCTGCCGCATTGATCCCATCAAAGCGCTCCAGCTCTTGAATGCCGGTAGGAGAGGTCACGTTGATTTCGGTCAGCCAGCCATCAATAACGTCGATGCCAGTGAAAATCAGTCCCTTCTCGCGCAGAACCGGACCAATCCGGGTACAAATTTCATGCTCACGTTCCGTTAGTCCGATCTTTTCAGGACGACCGCCCACATGCATGTTTGACCGCGCCTCACCCGCTGCCGGAACGCGATTGATGGCTCCGACCGGCTCTCCGTCGACTAGAATGATACGCTTGTCCCCCTTGACCACGGCGGGCAGATATTTCTGCGCAATGATCGGCTCGCGGCTGTTGGCAAGGAAGGTCTCGACCAGAGAAGAAAGGTTCGGGTCATCCGGGCGCATATGAAAGATGCCGACCCCGCCGTTGCCATAGAGAGGCTTCAGGATGAAGTCCCCATGCCGCTCGCGGAAGGCGCGGATCTGCTCAAGATCGCGGGTAATTAGAGTGGGGGGTGTCAGGTCAGGGAAATCAAGAACGAGCAGCTTTTCAGGGCAGTTGCGTACCCAGAACGGATCGTTGACTACATAGGTATCTGGATGCACACGTTCGAGAAGATGGGTTGTGGTGATATAACCCATATCGAAAGGCGGGTCCTGACGCAGCCAGACCACATCGAATTCCGCTAGATCGACATCGACCCAGTCGCCGAAAGTAACATGGTTCCCTAGCTCACGCCGCAGCGTGATGTGACGGCCGCGGGCCATGATCCGGCCTTCGCTATAGCTCAGCCGATCAGCGGTATATTGAAACAACCGGTGACCACGGACTTCAGCTTCAAGCCCGAGCCGGAAGGTGCTGTCGCCATTAATCGAGACATCCTCGATCGGGTCCATCTGCAGAGCCACATAGAGACTCATCTTATCAACTCCCGCCTGTTACGTGCAGGGTTGTCGCGCGCAAAGCAGAGCTTTGCAAGTCAATGCAGATCAGTTGGCACCAAAGGCGTTCTCGATTATCTCGACACGCCCGAACTGATCGACAAGCGCGGCATCAAACCTCATGGCGGTCAACAGCCCGGCAGGAAGGCGGCCGCAATATTCCAGCGCAGCATTACAGATGCGCGCGATCTGTCTGGCACTAAGCCTGAGCGCCGCCCAATCATGGCTGCGCGACTTCTTGACCTCGACAAAGATGTATTCGTCACCCTTGCTCAGGATCAGGTCGATTTCGCCACTACGCCCGCGCCAGCGTTCAGACATGACCTGATAGCCGCTCTGAGAGTATTCCCGAGCCACCGCCTCTTCTGCAAGCCGGCCAGCGGAGCAGGAAACAGCACCGCGATGGGCATTCCAGCTCATCACCGCGGGGGCGGCCGTTTCAACCTTCTTCCTCATTCCCACTTTCGCCTTCCTTTCTCATTTCCACGGCCAGCGCATAAACCTCGCGCCGGGGCAGACCAAATCGGGTTGCCACCTCTGCAGCGGCCTGCTTGACTGGCAGTTTATCCAGAAGAGCACCCAAGGCGGAACGCAGGCTCGGTTCATCAGCTGCGACCGGCTCTGGCCGCCCGAACAGCACGACGACCTCACCGCGCAGCCCCTCATCAGGGATTCGCGCAAGCAGTTCCGCCGCAGTGCCGTGCATCACCTCTTCGAACTTCTTTGTCAGCTCTCTGCAAATCACCGTAGGACGATTCGCCTCACTCTCGCACAAGTTTTCCAACAATTGCTTAACGCGTCTGGGGCTTTCAAAGACGATCACGGTGGCATCGACCCCTTGCCAGCTTTCGATCCATTTGCGCCGCGCTCCTGCCGCCGCCGGAGGGAACCCGACAAAGAGAAACCTGTCGCTTGGCAGCCCCGACACCGAAAGCGCCGCGAGCGCGGCCGAAGGTCCGGGCAGCGCGCGGACCACAAAACCCGCATCGGCGGCATCCCGCGCAAGGCGGTAGCCGGGATCAGCCACCAGCGGCGTGCCCGCATCCGAGGCATAGGCGACCGACTTTCCCTCGCCCAAGGCGGCAAGAATAGCTGGGCGCTGACGATCAGCGTTGTGATCGTGATAGGCGACAAGCCGGCGCCCGCGCAAAGGAATGCCGTGAATATCCAGCAAATGTCGTAGGTTACGCGTATCTTCTGCGGCAAGAACATCTGCCGCATTCAGCACATCGAGCGCCCTTAGCGTGATGTCCCGCGCCGCCCCGATGGGGGTGGCGACAAGATAAAGCCCGGGCCCGGGGCTTGCCGACGAGACGGTCAGGGACAGCGACCTCGCGCCCGTTCCTGCTGCATTGGCGCTGTATTCCATCGCCGCTTCCTTTCTCATTGCCGGGGCAAGTTGCCATGCCCGGAATATGGCAATAACCTGCCCGCAGCAAACCCCCAGCCTCGATCCAACAGGGAATCACGCCATGACCGTCCTGAAAACGATCCGCGGCGCCTTCGGCCTGCGCCGTCCGCTCGTGCGCATCGGAGCCGTCCTTTCCGCCCTGGTCCTAGCCGCTTGCGAACCGGTCGAGATGGGGGCCTCGGGCCCTCAGACCGGACAAGCCATTGATCCGTCACAACCCGTCCCGGTTGCGCTGCTGGTGCCCGGCGGTACGGGCAGCGCAGATCTGGACTGGCTTGCCCGCTCGCTGACGAATTCGGCGAAAATGGCTGCGGCCGATGCGCGCGGGGCCACCATCGACCTGCGCATCTATAATGCAGGGTCCGAACCCGGAACCGCAGTTGCGCAAGCCAATAAGGCCGTGGCCGAAGGGGCCAAGATCATCCTTGGCCCGTTGTTCGCCGACAGCGCCAATGCGGTTGGCAATGCCATGGCTCCACAGGGCATCAACGTGCTGTCTTTTTCCAACAACACCGACATTGCCGGCGGCAACGTCTTTGTGCTGGGCAATACCTTCGACAACGTCGCCGACCGCTTGGTCAAATACGGCGTTCGCAATGGCAAGCGCCGCATCCTGATGGTGGCCGAGGATGACGCCGCTGGTCAGGTCGGCGCCCGCGCCATCGAGCGCGCGATCCAACGAAACCGCGCGACGCTGGTCGGAACCGCCGTCCACCCGCTGTCAAAGCAGGGTATTGACGGCATCGTGCCGAACGTGGCCCAGGCGGCGCTGTCGGGCAATGTCGATGCGGTCTTTCTGACCGCAAACCAGGGCGCAGTCCTGCCCTATCTGACCGATAAGCTTGCCGATGCCGGCGTGACCTCGGCCAGCGTGCAGATGATGGGGCTGACGCGCTGGGATCAGCCTTCGGCCCGGCTGCAGCTGCGCGGCGTGCAGGGCGGCTGGTTCGCCATCCCCGATACGACGATGAAGGCGCAGTTCGACCAGCGTTACCGTGCCGCCTATGGTGAAACCCCGCATGAGCTGGGCTCGCTGGCCTATGACGGCGTTTCGGCCATCGCCGCGCTGGTACGGGCAGGCAAGCGCAATGCGCTGACCACCTCGGGCCTGACGCAAAACGCAGGTTTTGCCGGGGTTTCGGGCGCATTCCGCCTGCGGCGCGATGGCACCAACGAGCGTGCATTGGCAGTCGCCACCGTCCGCGGCGGGCAGGTCGTCGTGCTGGATCCCGCTCCGCGCAGCTTTGGCGGCTTCGGGTTCTGATCTTGAACGCCAAGGATAGCGAGAATTTGCCGCAAAGCGCCCCGGCTCTGCCCGGGGCGCATTCACTGTTTGCGCCCGAGGTCTTTCTGCCCACGCTGGCCGGGGCGCTGCAGCACCTCTCGGAACCGCGCGAGATCAGGGCACGTACAGTTGCCATTCTGGCCGAGGCCCGCGCTGCGGCTCTGGCCGATATCGCCGCAGGCTTTATGTCCCACCCGCGTGCCGCACGGGAAACCGTGCGCGCCATCGCCAGCCTGACCGACGCCACGGTCACGGCGATCCATCACGTCGCCACCACCATCCTGCACCCTTCGCAGAACCCCACCGATGCCGAGCGGTTGGCGATCCTTGCCATCGGCGGCTACGGCCGTGCCGAAATGGCCCCGCAATCCGATGTCGATCTGCTGTTTCTGACCCCGTGGAAAGTCAGCGGCTGGGCGGAAAGCGTCGTTGAATCGATGCTGTACATGCTGTGGGATCTGAAGCTGAAAATCGGCCAGTCCACGCGGTCGATCGACGATTGCCTGCGGTTGGGTGCAGGCGACATCACCATCCGCACCAGCCTGCTGGAACACCGGCTGATCTGCGGTCACGCCCCCGCCGCCGAGACCCTGCGCGACCGGCTGTGGTCCGAGCTTTTCGACAAGACCGTCCCTCAGTTCATCGAGGCCAAGCTGGCCGAGCGGGCCGAACGCCACCGCCGTCAGGGTGGCCAGCGCTACGTGCTTGAGCCGAACGTCAAAGAAGGCAAAGGCGGCCTGCGCGACCTGCAGACCCTGTACTGGATCGCCAAATACATCCACCGGGTCGACCGTGCGGTCGAACTGGTCGATCTGGGCTTTTTCACCCGTGAAGAGCATCTGACCTTCTGGCAGGCCGAGGATTTCCTTTGGGCCGTGCGCTGCCATCTGCATCTGATCGCCGGGCGTCCTCAGGATCAGCTGACCTTTGACATGCAGGTCGAGATTGCCAGGCGCATGGGCTATCGCGACCTCGGCGGGCGCCGCGCGGTCGAGATCTTTATGCAGGACTATTTCCTGCACGCGACCAGGGTGGGTGAGCTGACACGGGTGTTCCTCGTCGCGCTGGAGGCACGCCACCTCTACAAAGCGCCGATCATGAACATGCTGTTTCAGCGTCGGCGCCGTGTCCGCACGGGCTTTCGCGTTGATCGCGGCCGGCTGACCTATGCCGATGAAAAGCAGTTCCTGTCCGATCCGCTGAATATTCTGCGGCTGTTTGAAGAGGCGTTAAGAACCGGCATCCTGATCCACCCCGACGCCATGCGCGCCGTGACCGCCAACCTGGACCGTATCGACGACAGTATGCGTTCGGACCCCGAGGCGGTGCGCATCTTCCTTGATCTCTTGCTGAAACATGGCAACCCCGAACGCTCGCTCAGGCGGATGAATGAACTGGGCGTACTGGCCGCCTTTATCCCCGAGTTCGCTCCGGTGGTGGCGATGATGCAGTTCAACGTCTATCACCATTACACGGTGGACGAGCACCTGATCCAATGCGTTGCCGCCCTTGCCGCCATCGAGCGCGGCGATGATGCCGAGGACCTGCCCGTGGTCAGCAAGATCATGAAGGGCAAGGTGAACCGGCGGGTAATCTATCTGGCGGTGCTGTTGCATGACATCGGCAAGGGCCGGACCGAGGATCACTCGATCCTTGGCGCACGCCTTGCCCGGCGTGTCTGCACCCGTTTCGGCCTGCCTGCGGATGAGATCGAGACCATCGAATGGCTGATCCGCAACCACTTGCTGATGTCGGATGTGGCGCAGAAACGCGACATTGCCGATCCGCGTACGCTGCGGGACTTTGCCAAGGCGGTCAAGACCACCAAGCGGCTGGATATGCTGCTGGTGCTGACGGTTTGCGATATCCGCGGCGTCGGCCCCGGCACCTGGAATAACTGGAAAGCGATGCTGCTGCGCAAGCTGCATCAGGAAACCGAACGCGGGCTGGAAAACGGCCTCGAAGAGCTGAACCGCGACAAGCGCATCGGCGAGGCCAAACGCTCGCTGCGCCATCTGCTGGCCGCCAAGGGGTGGGAGCCGAAAGAGATCAAGGCAGAGCTGGCCCGCCATTACGACAACTACTGGCCCGGGCTGCCGACCGATACGCATTACGTCTTTGCCGAGATGCTCAAGGATCTGGGCGATGACGAGATCCGCACCGACCTGCATCCCGACACCGACCGCGACGCAACCCGGGCCGCATTTGTGCTGGCCGACCATCCGGGGATCTTTTCGCGTATGGCCGGGGCTCTGGCGCTGGTTGGCGCGAATATTGTCGACGCGCGCACCTATACCACCAAGGACGGTTTTGCGACGGCGGTGTTCTGGCTGCAGGACGCGGACGGCCATCCCTATGCGTCCGACCGCCTGCCCCGCCTGCGCGCCATGATCCAGCGCACGCTGAAGGGCGAGATCGTCGCGCGTGAGGCGCTGGCCGACCGCGACAAGCCGAAAAAGCGCGAATCCGCATTTCGCTTCCCGACCCATATCACCTTCGATAACGAGGCATCGGACGTCTATACGGTGATCGAGGTCGATACCCGCGACCGTCCCGGCCTGCTATACGACCTGACCCGGACGCTGGCCGACAATCACATCCAGATCGCCAGCGCGGTTATCGCGACCTTTGGGGCGCAGGTGGTAGACACCTTCTATGTCAAGGACATGTTCGGACTGAAACTGCATCAGCAGAACCGCCGCGAGGCGCTGGAGAAAAAGCTGCGTCAGGCGATCAAGGACGGGGCCGAGCGCGCCGAACGGGCCGAGCGCCCCCTGGGCCGGACGTTCTAAGGGACAAGGGATGCAACCGATCAGACTTATTCGCGGCTTTCTCTCGGTCGGCGCGTGGACGCTGGCAAGCCGCATCGTCGGCTTTGTCCGCGATGTGATGATCGCCGCCTATCTGGGCACCGGCCCGATAGCGCAGGCCTATATCGTCGCCTTCACCCTGCCCAATATGTTCCGCCGCTTTTTCGCCGAGGGCGCATTTAACACCGCTTTCGTGCCTATGTTCGCCAAGCGGCTGGAAAGCAACGACAACCCGCGCGGCTTTGCCGAAGAGGCGTTCTCGGGGCTCTTTACAGTCGTGCTGGCGGTGTCGCTGATCGCGCATCTGGTGATGCCGTGGCTTGTACTTATGCAGGCAGCAGGCTTTCAGGGGGACGAGCGGTTCGAACTTGCGGTAATCTATGGCCGCATCTGCTTTCCCTATATTCTGTTTATCTCGCTGACGGCGCTGCTGTCGGGGTTGCTGAATGCGGGAGGGCGCTTCATGGCCGCCGCCGCCGCGCCGGTGCTGATGAACCTGATCCTGATTGCGGCGATGCTTCTGGCCGACTGGCGCGGCTGGGATATGGGGCTGGCGATGGCATGGTCAACGCCGGTCTCGGGGCTGGCGCAGCTTTTCACCGTCTGGTGGGCGGCCAGGCACATGGGCTTTCCGCTGCGCCTGCGCAGGCCAAGGCTTTCGCCCGATATGCGCCGCCTGCTGGCTATCGCCGCACCCGCCGTCCTTGCGGGGGGGGTGGTGCAGGTCAACCTGCTTGTCGGGCGGCAGGTGGGTTCATTCTTTGACGGGGCGATTGCCTGGCTGACCAATGCCGACCGGCTGTATCAACTGCCGTTGGGGGTGGTCGGTATCGCTATCGGGATCGTGCTGCTGCCCGATATCTCGCGACGGCTAAAGGCCGGGGACACGGATGGTGGCCGTCATGCCTATAACCGCGCCGCCGAATTCGCGCTGTTTCTGACCGTGCCCGCCGCCGTGGCGCTGGTGGTCGCGGCCGAGCCGCTGATCTCGGTCCTGTTCCAGCGCGGCGCCTTTCTTGCCGCTGATGTCGGGCCGACAGCGCTGGCGCTGGCAATCTATGGGCTGGGTCTGCCTGCGTTTGTCCTGCAAAAAGTGCTGCAGCCGCTGTATTTCGCGCGAGAAGATACGCGCACGCCCTTTCGCTTTGCCATCTGGTCGATGATCGTCAATGCGGTGGCGGCGCTGGGGCTTGCCCCTTTTATCGGCTTTTCTGCAGCCGCGCTTGGCACGACTATCGCTGGCTGGACCATGGCCGCACAGCTTTGGCGCGGGACCAGAGCCTTTGGCGAGGCGACCCAGCTTGACGCGCGCTTTCGCCATCGCCTGCCCCGCATCTGCGCCGCCTCTGTGGTGATGGGCGCGGTGATCTGGGGGCTGATGCTGGTGTTCGAAGAGGCGTTGCATACCCCCGGCACGCGCTATCTGGCGCTGGCCGCGCTGGTCTTTGGCGGAATAGCAACCTATGGCGCTGCGGCGATGGCCCTTGGGGCCTTCCGTCCCTCGGACCTGCGCGCAGGCTTCCGGCGTCAGCGTTGACGGATCTGGCGCATCACGCGCCCGATCCCGCCCGGGATCAGCACAAAGGACAGCAGGAACCCGCAGCCAAAGCCCGCGATCTCGGCGATCCAGGTCATGCTGCCGTCCTGAAACAGGATGGCAAAGACCAGCTGAAAGGCCAGCAGCATCCCGATCAGCGTAAAGGCACGCAACCGGTTCGCGTTCTCTTGCCCAAGCCGGGTCCAAAGCAGAAAGGTGAATGCACCGACAAAGCCATAGACCGCCGGATAGCCCCCGATCAGCGCCTGAAAGCGGAACTGCGGCAAAAGCGCATCCGCCAGCGTATAGACCAGTGCTCCACCAATCGCCGAGCCAAAGAACAGCGCCAGAACCGCCCATGCGCGGAACTGATGCGCGATCAGGTTCCCCAGCGCGAGTGTAAAGACGATCACAAACAGCGCATGCGTCAGTGACAGATGCACAAAGGGATAAGTGACGATGCGCCAGCTTTCATCAAGGAAAAAGGTCCGCAGCTGCCACTGGCGCACCAGCAGGTCGGGAATAAAGGCAACGCGTTCGACTGCCAGCTGGCGCATGGCCAATCCCATGCCTTGCGCGCCCCCTCCGACAAAGCCAAGCTTTGCCAGACCGAACACAGCCTCGCAGGCGATCATCGGCAGGGCAAGTACCCAGACCACGGCGGGCACGGGATTCAGGGGCGATTCATCGTAACCGGGGCGCATCGTGGTTCCTCTGTGGTGGGCGGTTGCGCCCGGACTGGTCAAGGGGTAAGCCAGCGACCGGGAATTTCCAAGCAGGTAGTGCCATGACCACGAGCTTCGCTCCGCGCATCTTTTCCGGCATCCAGCCCTCGGGCGGATTGACGCTGGGCAATTACCTTGGCGCGCTGAAACGCTTTGCCGATTATCAGGGCCAAGGGGCCGAGACGATCTATTGCGTCGTCGACCTGCATGCGATCACCGTCTGGCAAGACCCCGAAAAGCTGCGCCACAACACCCGCGAGGTCGCGGCGGCCTTTATGGCTGCAGGTGTCGATCCTTCGGTGTCGGTCCTGTTCAACCAGAGCCAGGTCAGCCAGCATGCCGAGCTTGCCTGGCTTTTCAACTGCGTCGCGCGCATCGGCTGGATGTACCGGATGACGCAGTTCAAGGACAAAGCCGGCAAGAACAGCGAAAACTCCAGCCTTGGGTTGCTTGCCTATCCTTCGTTGATGGCCGCCGACATTCTGGCCTATCACGCGACCGCCGTCCCGGTGGGCGAGGATCAGAAGCAGCATCTTGAGCTGACCCGCGATATCGCCGCCAAGTTCAACCATGACTATGGCGTGAACTTTTTCCCGATCACCGAACCGCTGATCGAAGGAACCGCGACCCGGGTGATGAGCCTGCGCGACGGCAGCAGGAAAATGTCGAAATCCGATCCTTCGGACGCAAGCCGCATCAACCTGACAGACGATGCCGACGCCATCGCGCAAAAGATCCGCAAGGCGCGGACCGATGCCGACCCCCTGCCCGGCTCGATGGAAGGGCTCAAGGACCGGCCCGAGGCCCGCAACCTCGTCAATATCTATGCCGCACTGACTGGCGAAACCGGCGATCAGGTGCTGGCACGGTTCGAGGGTCAGGGCTTTGGTGCGTTCAAACCGGCGCTCGCCGACGTGGCGGTGACCGCTCTCGCGCCTATCACCAGGCGGATGACCGAGTTCATGGCAGACCCGGCCGAGATCGACCGCATCCTTGGCCGCGGCTCGGAAAAGGCTGCCGCAATCTCCGCCCCGATCATTGAGCGTACCAAGGAAATCATGGGTATGATCCGCTCACGCTGAGCGGGTCCCGGCGCTCGACGAATGGACCAATGACTTCCCGGCAGGATGGGCTATGCTTCCCCAACCTGCCGCAGAATGGGAAAGACCATGCCTGACCAGCTGTCGCGGATGCTTGGTGAACGCTCCTGGCTACTGGCCGACGGGGCGACCGGCACCAATCTCTATAATATGGGGTTGGCACCGGGACAGGCGCCCGATCTCTGGTGCGAAACCCATCCCGACAAGGTGCGTGAACTGCACCGCCAGATGATCGCCTCGGGTGCGGATATCATCCTGACAAACAGCTTCGGCGCCAATGCCAGCCGCCTGCGGCTGGCCCGTGCCGAGTCGCGGGTCACCGAACTGAACCGCGCCGCCGCCCGCCTTGCCCGCGAAGCAGCAGCCGAGGTCGGTCGCGCCGTGATCGTCGCCGGCTCGATCGGCCCGATTGGTGAGATCATGACCCCCATGGGCCGGCTGACCGAGGCAGAGGCGACGACGATGTTCACCGAACAGGCGCAGGCGCTGAAAGAGGGCGGCGCCGATGTGCTGTGGATCGAAACCGTTAGCGCCGCCGAGGAAATGCGCGCCGCAGCAAGGGCCGCGCAGACCGTCAGCATGCCCTGGTGCGGGATGATGAGCTTTGAGCCCGGCGGACGCAGCATGATGGGGGTGACGCCTCCACAGCTTGCCTCGCTGATCGACCGGCTGCCTCATCCACCTCTGGCCTATGGTGCCAATTGCGGCACCGGCCCGGCCGAGCTTTTGCTGGCCGTGGCAGGCTTTGCCGCCTCGGGCAATGAACGGCCGCTGATCGCCAAGCCTAACGCCGGTGTGCCGCGCTATCAGGATGGCGGGCTGATCTATGATGCGACGCCTGAGGTGATGGCCGAATTCGCCATTCTGGCACGCGATCTGGGCGTGCGCATCATCGGCGGCTGCTGTGGCACCACGCCCGGCCACCTGAAGGCGATGCGCGATGCGCTGGTCAGCGCGCCGCGCGGCCCGCGCCCCACCCCAGAACGGATATCGGCCCGCATCGCCGAAGTCATGGGACCGGGCGAGTAATCAAAACAACGAAAGCTGGTCCCCCGCCCGCGGCGGAGGCCCGAACCGGCTGCAATCCAGCATCTCTGCCTCACGCTGCAGGCCCAGCCGTTTGCGCGCCAGGCGAAAGCGTTGGTGCAGCAGATCGGCCCCATGCCCCTCGCCGCGCATACGGCTGCCAAAGCGCGGATCATTGTCGCGCCCACCCCGCATCGCCTGCACCCGCGACATGACATGCGCAGCCTTGCCGGGATGGTGGCGCTGAAGCCAGTCCCGAAAAAGCGGTGCCACCTCAAGCGGCAGACGCAAGGGGATCATGCTGGCAGCGGTCGCCCCGGCATCAAGGGCAGCCTGCATGATATGTTCAAGCTCATGTTCAGTCAGCACAGGGATTACCGGGGCGACCATGACCCGCACCGGCACCCCCGCCTGAGCAAGCTCTCGGATCATGCGCAAACGGGTCTGGGGCGTGGGCGCGCGCGGCTCCATCTGTCGGGCCAGGTCAGGGTCAAGCGTTGTCAGGGATACCCCGACCATAACCTGCTTTCTGGCCGCCATCCCTGAAAGCACGTCCAGATCACGCAGAACCGTGGCCGCGGGTCACAAGGCTGAACGGATGGTTCCAGTCATGCAGAACCTGCAGGCAGCCGCGCATGATGCCAAGCCGTGCCTCGATCGGCTGATAAGGGTCGGTATTGGTGCCAAAACCGATGGGTGCGACAGCGTAGCCCCGCCGCCCGATCTCGGCTTGCAGAAGTTCGGGCGCATTGGGCTTGGCGACGATCTTTGTTTCAAAATCCAACCCCGGAGACAGGCCAAGATAGGCGTGGCTCGGGCGGGCAAAGCAATAGATGCAGCCATGTTCGCAACCGCGGTATGGGTTAACCGAGCGATCAAAGGGAATATCGGGCGAGTTGTTGCGATTGAGGATCGAGCGTGCCCGTTCATGCTCAATCTCGGTGCGCAAAAGGCCCTGCTCTTCGCCGATATCCCAGCCGTCATGCTCGCGCACACGCTGATAGGGCTCGAACCGCGCAGCAGGGCGCGAGTCAGCGCCGCGGGCGCGCAGAATCTCGTCAGGGTTCCGGGGTGGCAGACTCATGCTCCAAGAATGGAACATTTAGAGAACATTTTCCAGAACGAAGCCGTCAGAGATCAAAATTTGTGCAATTGCCCGGGCTTTACCAGCAAGAAAGCCAGCAATGCATGAACTGGGGCTTTTCGCCGGATACCGCGCGGCCCATATTGAAGGGAATGGAGGATATCATGCCCTTGCCGCATTTCCTGATCATGATCCTTGCAGTCATCCTGACCGGAGGGCTGACGATCTGGGCGGCAAGCGCAGCGGGTGTTCCGCTATTTGCACTGGGTCTGCTGGTTTTGCTGGCGGCGGCCATCGCCCATCTTTCAACGCACGATCACCGCAGCTGATCGGCACCGGGTATTTCAGTCCGGCGCATCTCCCCCGCCCTTGCAGCGGATCGGGGGGAGAAGGCAGCGGATGCCGCTGCCCCGATCTCACGTCATGCAGCGGCGCAGCCCTGCTTTTCGGCGCAGTCCTTGACCGAGGCAAGGGCCGCTTCTTCGGTCCAGGCACGTCCACCTGCAGCCGGATCATCCAGCATCGTCCAGACCCAGGCAGCAACGCCGGGCTCTTGCGGATTGTGGCTGATACGTCCCACGGGCACATCATTGCGGCAGATCGTCCAGTCACCAGAAACGGGCTTTCCGTCAACCACGGTTTGAATACGTGTCCACATGCGAGATCCCTCTCTTGTCTTTGGTTGATCGCCCTGCATGGCCGCAAAAAGCGGAAGATCCATGCGCGCGGACGACAGTCGCTGCGCCGCGCATTAGCGAGCGGCGCAAGACAGGTCTGGATGTCATCACGCAAACCTGACGGGCCGTTTTAACCGGCGTAGCCCGGAACTGCAATCTCCAGACCGCTAAAATGCCGGGTAAATAGGGCATCCGGCCCGTGTGACCGCGACAGATGTGCAGATGAAATCCGCATAAAGACAGGGCGTTGCACCGCCCCGCCCTATTCCGAGAGCAGCTCGGTATCCCAGTAAAGAAAATCCATCCAGCTTTCGTGCAGATGGTTCGGCGGGAAGCGTCGGCCGATAGCGTGCATCTCTTCCGGCGTGGGCCGACACGGCGGGCGACGCAGACGCATGCCCGAGTTTTTCAGCGATTTATTCGCCTTTTTCAGATTACAGGGCGAACAGGCAGCGACGACATTTTCCCAGCTGGTGATTCCCCCGCGCGAACGCGGCACCACATGGTCAAAGGTCAGCTCGCCCCGCGCACCGCAGTACTGGCAGCAGAACTCGTCCCTTAAGAAAAGATTAAAGCGCGTGAAGGCCACGCGCTTTTGGGGTTTGATGTAATCTTTCAGTACCACAACCGAGGGAATGCGTATGCTATAGCGTTGGCTTCGCACCACCTCGTCATATTCGGCGATTATCTGGACCCGGTCTAGAAACACCGCCTTGATCGCCTCCTGCCAGGGCCACAGGGACAGCGGGTAGTAGCTGAGTGGCCTGAAGTCCGCGTTAAGCACAAGTGCGGGATGGTGGCGCAAACTGGATGGCTCGCGCACGAATTGGGTTCGAAAGTCGCTGTTATCGTCCAGCATCGGCCCTCGCTTCGCCTTGCCCAGGACGGGTCAGAACATGGCTCCGACTATATATCGCGGCTCCGGGCTGACAAGTCCCTGAATATATGCCCTGCATCAAATAGCCGCGCGGCGTGACAGGGGCATGACAATCATCAGTGCGGCGATGCGATCTTCATCAACACCAGCCCCGCAAGGATCAAGACTGCCGCGACAAGACGCAGCGCATCGGCCGGCTCGCCAAGGACAAGAACCCCCAGCACAAAGGTCCCCACCGCGCCGATTCCGGTCCAGATGACATAAGCGGTGCCAAGCGGCAGCACCTTCATCGACAGCGACAGGAACCAGACGCTCGCGACCATGGCTAGAAGGGTGATTGCCGTGGGCCAAAGCCGGGTAAAGCCCTCGGACTGTTTCATGGCAAGCGCCCAGACGATCTCTTAAAGCCCGGCCACGCCAAGATAGATCCATGCCATCGCTGTCTCCTGTTCAGGCGCGCAGGCTGCGGCAGCAACGGGCCAAGGTCAAGCTGGGCTGGCCCCAGGGTCGGATTGCTGGCAGGATGGGCCCATGTCTATACCGCCCAAACTGATCGGCACGCTGGAATCGGCCCTTTATGCCGAGGACCTGGACGAGGCCGCCCGCTTCTGGACCGGGATCATTGGCTTGCCCGAAATAGCCCGCGTTCCCGGTCGCCATGTGTTCTTTCGCTGCGGCACTCAGGTGCTATTGGTTTTTCGCGCCAGCGCCACGCGCGTCCCGCCCAAAGCCGATGCCCGCCTGCCCGTTCCGCCGCATGGCAGCGAAGGGCCGGGCCATTTCTGCATAGGGGCCGCGCCAGAGACTCTGGACACCTGGCGCACGCATCTGGAGGCAAGCGGTGTCGAGGTTGAGGCAGATTTTATCTGGCCTCAGGGCGGCAGGTCGCTGTATTTCCGCGATCCTGCCGGCAACTCGATCGAGATAGCCGACCCGGCGATCTGGAACTCTGACGCCCAGCCCTGACTTAGCACAGCCCTGACTTAGCGGCGCCTGGCGCGTGCCGCGACAGCCTGCGGCTGCGGCGCCCGGAGACGCAGGGCAACCATGCCAGCCGAAACCATGGCGATAGCGGTCATCCAGATCAGGGTCATGTGGCTTCTCCTCGTCTCTCTCATATCAACGTAGGGAAGGAAGAGGGTTACGCAAGAGCAGAATCGCACCAGATGCTATTCCGTGGCGGCAAACCGCTCTTTCAGGAAGGCCAGCGCCACCGACAGCCCATCGGGCGAGATGCCGTGCCCGGTTCCCTTCATCACATGGCCATACACGGTAAACCCGGCCTTTTGCAGCGCCTCACCGGCGACGCTCATGCTTTCGAACGGAACCACCGGGTCCTGATCGCCATGGACAAGCAGAATCGGGGGCCTGACGCGGGCCGCAACATTCTCGGGGTCAAGCAGACGGCCAGAAAAGCCGACAACGCCGGCAATCTCTTCCTCGCGCTGCGGCGCGACGGCCAGCGCCATCATCGTACCCTGCGAAAAGCCGACCACGGCCAGACGGCTTGCAGGCAGCCCCTCATCCGTCAGAACTTTGTCCAGAAAGGCATTGATGTCATTAAAAGATTGCGTGGCCGAAGAGCGCGCCTGCTCTTCGGATGAGCCATCCATCCACGGGATCGGAAACCACTGATAGCCCATGGGATTGTTGACACAACGCTCGGGCGCGTTCGGGGCGTAGAATGCCGCACCCGGCAGATGCGGCGCCAGAGGATCAGCAAGGCCCAGCAGGTCGGCACCATCAGCGCCATAGCCATGCAGGAACACCACCACTGAATCGGCCTTGGCAGGGCCTTTGCGTTCGGATTTCAACTCGCGCAGCATCTCGTCCCCCTCAGCGGACGCCCTCGCGCCCTTTTGCGACCCGGTAATAGGCCCACAGCGCCCGGGCCGCAACCGCACGCCAGGGCCGCCACGGCTCGGCCAGTTCGGTCAGTATTGCCGGGCCGGGCCGCTCGGGCAGGGCATAGAGCAGCCGCGCCGCTTCGGCGAGCGCCAGATCGCCCGCTGCAAAGGCATCGGCGCGGCCAAGCGCGAATTTCAGATAGATGTCGGCGGTCCAGCGCCCGATACCGGGCAAGGCGGTCAGCCGGGCGATCACCTCATCATCAGGCAGGTCGCGCAGCGCGGCCCAATCGACCCCAGCCGCGACGATACCGCGCAGATAGCGGGCCTTGGGACGGGACAGGCCGACGGCGCGCAAAGCGTCCTCATCAGCAGCGGCGATCCCCACCTCATCAGCCAGCCCCGCCTCGGTCATGCGCGCGGCAATCGCATTCGCCGCATGGGTCGAGATCTGCTGGGCGACCACCGCGTCACGAATGGCGGCAAACCCCTCGGACCAGCGTCGCAAAGGCAGAGGCATCAGCGCCGGCAGTTCGCGTTTCCAGACCGGGCAGACCTGCATCAGATGCGCCGCACCTTCTTCCAGATCGGCGGAGGCGCGGATCTCGCGGGTCATCAGCCCTCGCCTTCCTCAAGGTGGCGGGCCTCTTCCTTAAGGCGGGTCTCAAAGGCCATCGAGATATGATGGCGCAGCGCCTCTTCGGCGCGGGCGCTGTCATGGGCGGCAATGGCATCGACGATGGCCTGATGCTCATCAAGCGTGACCACGTCGCGCCCCTGCGCGGCAAGGCTCGTACGCGCCATCAGCGCCATGCTGCGATGCACAAGGCCCAGCTGCTGAACCAGATAGCGGTTATGCGAGGCCAGATGAATCTGATGATGAAACCGGCGGTTCGCCCGCACCAGAGCCTGCGGGTCGCCAAGGATGGCGCGGTCCTCTTCGACCATACCGGCCAGCACGCGGACCTCTTCGGGTGTGGCGTGACGGGCCGCCAGCCGCGCCGCCAGCGCCTCAAGTTCGGCGCGCACGGTATAAAGCTCGGCCAGCTGATTGTGGTCCAGAGTGGCGACAATCAGGCTGCGTCCGTCGCGTTTGAGCATCGATTGCGTCTCAAGCCGCTGCAACGCCTCGCGGACCGGGGTGCGCGAAACGCCGAAACGCTCGGCCAGTTCGGATTCGACCAGGCGGTCGCCGGGGCGGTAAATGCCATTATCAATGGCAGAGAGGATCAGGGAATAGGCGTCTTTCATGTCAGGCACGATCCGCGCTCGGAACGGCGATTGCAAGCGCCATGCCGCAGGTTTAGGCAGGGAATATGAATTTTGGACATGTAACAACCTGGATCTTTGATCTCGACAACACGCTTTATGCGCCCGAGATCCGCCTTTTCGATCAGATCGAACGGCGCATGACCGCCTATGTCATGCGCGAATTGCGCGTGACCGAGGCCGAGGCCAGCCGTCTGCGCGCCCATTACTGGCGCGAACACGGCACCACTTTGGCCGGGCTGATGGCCGAACATGGCATCGACCCGCTGCCTTATCTGCGCGAGGTCCATGACATCGACTTTTCAGAGCTGCAGCCCGACCCCGAACTGGCCGGGCTGATCACCGCCCTGCCCGGCCGCAAGATCGTCCACACCAACGGCGACAGCACCTATGCTCTGCGGGTACTGGAACGGCGCGGCCTGACAGTTTTCGATGCCATCCATGGAGTTGAGGAAGTGGGCTTTCACCCTAAGCCCGATCCGCGCGCTTATGCCGCAGTTCAGGGCACCGAGGGCTTCGACCCCACCGGTGCCGCCATGTTCGAGGATGATCCAAGGAACCTTTCCGTGCCACATCACCTTGGAATGACAACGATTCTTGTGGGTGAGGGGCGCCACGGCCCCGATGCTCTGGCCCCGGATCACGATCATGGCCCGCACGTCCATTACCATACGCAGGATCTGACCGCTTTCCTGCGCGGACTTGCCGGAACTGCCGCCTTGGGCCAGAACTGAAGCCTTCGCCGACAGGAAAAACCGCAAGCCAAGGAACGCGCCATGTCCGAATCCGTACACCCCGCCAACGCCAAGGCAGATATGCGCACCGCCGCAGCCCTTTTCGTTTTTGCGCTGCTGGTGGTGGTTCTCTCGGTCGTTGCTCTCGTCATCTGGGGGCTGCCCGCGCTGAGTCTGATCGCGCTGGCGGCGACTATCCTGGTATTTGGCATGCTTGTCGCCTACGCGGCAGGCTTTTAGCAGCGCAGGGCGGTGCAGATGGCAATCGACGACACGGATATCCTCGTCTCGGGCGGCGGCATTGCCGGGCTGATCACCGCAGCCGCTTTTGGCAGCGCGGGGCGCAGCGTGATCTGCGTCGATCCCGCCCCGCCCGTGACCGAAGAAAGTGCGCAGGGGTCGGACCTGCGCAGCACCGCCTTTCTGCAACCCTCGATCCCGGTTTTGCAGGCGGCTGGCTTGTGGGAACGGCTCGCCCCCCATGCAACGCCCCTGCAGATCATGCGCATCATCGACGCCGGCGGAAAACTGTCGCAGGCGCGGCTGACGCGGGAATTCGACGCCTCCGAAATCTCGGACCAGCCCTTTGGCTGGAACTTGCCCAACTGGCTATTGAAACGCGAAATCTCGGCCCGGCTTACCGGCCTGCAAAACCTCCGCTTCCTGCCCGGCACCGGCACGGCGGGACTGGTCGTCCGCGACAGCGAGGCGCTGGTCACGCTGACCGATGGCAGCCGTATCCGCGCCCGGCTGGTGATCGGGGCCGATGGCCGCAACTCGCCCGTGCGGCAGGCGCTTGGCATCGGCGTACGCACCTTTCGCTATGGGCAAAAGGCGCTGGCCTTTGCGGTCACCCATGAGCGCCCGCATGGGAATGTCTCGACCGAGATCCATCGCTGGGGCGGTCCCTTTACACTGGTCCCGCTGCCCGACCGCGGGGGCAAGCCATCCTCGGCCGTGGTCTGGCTTGAGCGCGGCGCCGAGATCGGCCGCCTGCGCGCCCTGCCCCGCGAGGAATTCGAGGCCGAGCTGAACCGCCGCTCGGCCGGGGTACTGGGCCATCTGACCCAGGCGACCCGCCTGACCGAATGGCCGATCATCAGCCAGATTGCCGACCGCTTCACCGGCCCACGCACCGCCCTGATCGCCGAGGCCGCCCATGTCGTCCCGCCGATCGGTGCGCAGGGGCTGAACATGAGCCTGGCCGATCTGGCCTCGCTGCTGGACCTCTCGGCGGATGATCCGGGCAGCGCCAGATCGCTTGCCGCTTATGAGCGTCGCCGCCGCCCCGAGGCGATGGCCCGGCTGATCGGCATCGACGCGCTGAACCGGGCAAGCATGATCTCAGCCCGGCCATTGCGCGATCTGCGCGCCGCGACGCTGGGCGGGCTTTATGCCGTGTCGCCGGTACGTCGCATCCTGATGCGCGCCGGGCTGGGCGCCGCCTGACATGCCCGGCTGGCGCGCCCGCGCACAATCTGCCAGATAGGCTGCATGGCCAAACCGATCACTGCCTTTACCTGCACCGCCTGCGGCGCCAGCCATCGCAAATGGGCCGGCCGCTGCGATGCCTGCGGGGCATGGAACACTATCATTGAGGAAGCGCCCTTGTCGCAGGGTCCCGGCCGGGGCCTTGGGACGCTGAAGGGCAAGCAGATCCCCCTGTCGGGCCTCGCGACGCAAGAGGCCCCGCCCCCGCGCGCCATCTCGGGCATAGCCGAGCTTGACCGGGTGCTGGGTGGCGGGCTGGTTCCCGGTTCGGCCCTGCTGGTCGGAGGCGACCCGGGTATCGGCAAATCCACCCTGCTTTTGCAGGCCGCCGCCGCCTTTGCCCGTTCGGGACAGCAGGCAATCTATATCTCGGGCGAGGAGGCCAGTGCTCAGGTCCGGTTGCGCGCACAGCGGCTTGGCCTTGGCGATGCGCCGGTGCGGCTGGGGGCCGAAACAGCCCTTCGCGACATTCTGACGACGCTCGACACCGAGCGGCCAGATGTCGCCATCATCGATTCGATCCAGACACTGTGGTCCGACCGGATCGAGGCGGCGCCCGGCTCGGTCGCGCAGGTACGCGCCAGCGCGCATGAGCTGGTGACATTTGCCAAGCGGCGCGGCACCTCGGTCATCCTTGTCGGCCATGTCACCAAAGAGGGCCAGATCGCCGGCCCCCGCGTGGTCGAGCATATGGTCGATACGGTGCTTTATTTCGAGGGTGAGCGCGGCCACCAGTTCCGCATCCTGCGCGCCCACAAGAATCGTTTCGGCCCTGCTGACGAAATCGGCGTTTTCGAGATGACCGGCGGCGGGTTGGCCGAGGTTGCAAACCCTTCGGCGCTGTTTTTGTCGGAACGTGGTGAACCTAGTGCCGGTTCGGCGGTCTTTGCCGGGATCGAAGGCACGCGTCCCGTACTGACCGAGGTTCAGGCTCTTGTCGCCCCTTCGACATTGGCAAGTCCCCGCCGAACGGTGGTCGGGCTGGACAGCGGACGGGTCTCGACCATCCTTGCCGTGCTGGAGGCCCGTTGCGCCATTCCCTTTGCCGGGCTTGACGTTTTTCTTAATGTTGCCGGGGGGATGCGCGTGAACGAGCCCGCCGCCGATCTTGCGATTGCCGCCGCCCTTCTAAGCGCGCGCGAGGATGTTGCCCTGCCTGCCGAGGCCGTACTTTTCGGTGAAATCAGCCTCTCGGGGGCGCTGCGGCCGGTCGCTCAGGCGGAAAACAGGTTGAAAGAGGCACAGAAACTTGGTTTTTCACGTGCGATCCTGCCCGCGGCCACCAAGGTCGAGGGCATTGCCGGGATGCGGATCGACCGCATTGCGGATCTGACAGGTTTCGTGGGCGAGACATTCGGCGCCGGTTAAAGGCGGCGGATCTGGCCTTCAAACGCGGGAAAGACCGCGAAAGGGCGTGAAAATGGACGGATTCACCATCATCGACGGCGTTGTCGCGGCCGTGATCATCCTCTCGGCGATCCTGGCCTACGCGCGGGGTTTCGTGCGCGAATCGCTGGCGATCCTGGGATGGATCGGCGCGGCGGCGCTGGCCTTTATCTTTGCGCCGACGGTGCGGCCGATGGTGGCGCAGGTGCCGGGGCTGAACAAGTTCCTGGCCGACAGTTGCGAACTGGCCACCATTGCGGGTTTCGCGGTGGTCTTTGCACTGGCGCTGGTGCTGTTTTCGATCATCACGCCGCTATTTTCATCGGTCGTGCAGCGCTCGGCGCTTGGCGGCGTCGATCAGGGGATGGGCTTCCTCTTTGGTGTGGCACGGGGCATCCTGCTCGTCGCGATCGCCTTCATCGTCTATGATCGCGTGATGACCAGCCAGCCTGTCGCCATCGTGGACAACTCGCGCTCGGCGCAGGTATTTGAGCGGATGCGCGGCAAGATGGACCAGCAGATCCCGCAGGACGCCCCGGGCTGGGTCGTCAGCCGTTATGAACAGCTGGTGCGCAGCTGCGGGGCCACCGGCCAGCCGGTCGATACCTCCGCTCCGGCTCCGGCCAGCACGGCAAACTAGGCTCATATGGCTATTTTGTGACATAAAATGCGCCCTGCTGTGACCGCAGGGCGTGACTTCGGCGGTCTGAAAGCCTAGATTGGCGTCAAGCGTCCCCTAATCCTTCCCGGAATAGCCCCAAGAGTCGGTGATGATGCAGCCATTCCTTGCCCATCCTTTTGATTCCGATCGTCTGCACGAGGAGTGCGGCGTCTTCGGTGTCATCGGAGTCGCGGATGCCGCGAATTTCGTTGCCCTGGGGCTGCACGCCCTGCAACACCGGGGTCAGGAGGCGGGCGGCATTGTCGCCCATGATGCCGAACAGGGCTTTAACAGCGCGCATCGCTTTGGCTATGTCCGCGACAACTTTACCAAGCAAAGCCTGATGGAGACCCTGCCGGGTGCCCTTGCCATCGGCCATGTGCGTTATTCGACCGCCGGCACCAAGGCCGCGACAGCAATCCGCGACGTGCAGCCCTTCTTTGGCGAATTTGCCATGGGCGGCTGTGCGGTCGCCCATAACGGCAACATCACCAACGCACTGGCGCTGCGCCGCGAACTGATCGAGCGTGGCTCGATCTTTCAGTCCAGCTCTGATTCGGAATGCATCATCCACCTGATGGCACGCTCGATCCAGCGCAACATCCCCGAGCGGATGAAAGATGCCCTGCGCCGCGTCGAAGGTGCCTTCTCGGTCATCGCGATGACCCGTACCAAGCTGATCGGTGTGCGCGACCCGCTGGGCGTGCGGCCGCTGGTGCTTGGCCGGATCGGCGACGATGGCTTTGTACTGGCCTCGGAAACCTGTGCCCTTGATATCATCGGCGCGGAATTCCTGCGCGAGATCGAACCGGGCGAGATGGTCGTCATCTCGAAGGGCGAAATTGAAAGCTCACGCCCGTTTGGCCCCTCGACCGGCCGGTTCTGTATCTTTGAACATGTCTACTTCTCGCGCCCCGATTCGATTATCGGCGGTCGCTCGGTCTATGAGACCCGGCGTCAGATCGGGGTCGAACTTGCCCGCGAAGCGCCGGTCGAGGCTGATCTGGTCTGCCCCGTTCCCGACAGCGGCACCCCCGCAGCCATCGGCTATGCCCATGAAAGCGGCATCCCCTTTGGCATGGGAATCATCCGCAACCAGTACATGGGCCGGACCTTCATCGAGCCGACCGAGCAGATCCGCAACATGGGCGTGCGGCTGAAGCTCAACGTCAACCGGGCGCTGGTCAAGGGCAAGCGCGTGGTGCTGGTCGATGATTCGGTGGTACGTGGCACGACCAGCCGCAAGATCAAGGACATGATCCTGGACGCCGGCGCGGCCGAGGTGCATTTCCGTATTGCCTCTCCGCCGACTGCCTGGCCCTGTTTCTACGGCGTCGATACGCCCGACCGGGGCAAGCTGCTGGCCGCACAGATGTCCGAAGAAGAAATGCGCGAATGGATCGGCGTTGATTCGCTGGCCTTTGTCACGCTGGACGGGCTTTACCGCGCAGTGGGCGAGGCCAGGGGCCGTAACAATGCCTGCCCGCAATATTGCGACGCCTGCTTCTCGGGTGACTATCCGGTCGCGCCCTTCGACCAGCTTGAGCGCGGCTTCCGCATGAAATCCGACGCAGCACCTAATCCGATCACCGGCCACGCGGCCGAATGACAGGTGCTGGCGCCGCAAAATCATTAAAAAAGGCGGGTACCTGACCCGCCTTTTTTCGTTTCAGATCCGGCCGATGGTTTCGGGCAGAATAACGGTAAAGCGACTGCCCTGCCCCCGCTCGCTTTCGATCCGCAAACGACCGCGATGGCGATTGATGATATGCTTGACGATCGCCAGCCCCAATCCGGTACCGCCCTTTTCGCGCGAACGATGGGTGTCGACGCGGTAGAAACGCTCGGTCAGGCGCGGCAGGTGCTGAGGCTCGATCCCTTCCCCCCGATCCACCACCGAAACTGACCAGGCCGGGCCGCGCAGCACCGGCTCATGCGTCAGATGCTCAAGCGTTACAGTGACGACCCCACCCGAGCTGCCGTATTTCACCGCATTCTCGATCAGATTGTGAAAGACCTGCACCAGCTGATCAGCATCGCCGGGAACCGAGACCTTGCTATCTGCCCCCAGCAGCTCAAGCCGTACCAAGGCCGAGGCGGCAGCGGGGTTCAGCGTGGTCACAACGCTGCGCAAAAGCCCGGCCAGATCCAGGGCCTGCGCGGGGCGACGGCGTTCATCCTGCTCGACCCGGCTAAGTGACAGCAGGTCGGCGACCAGACGGTTCATCCGCCCCGCCTCGCGCTCCATAATGTCCAGAAAGCGGTCGCGGGCGGCGGGATCGTTGCGGGCCGGACCTCGCAGCGTCTCGATAAAGCCCATCAGCGCGGTCAGCGGGGTGCGCAATTCATGGCTGACATTGGCGACGAAATCGCGACGCATCTGCTCGGTTTCCTCGTCGCGGGATCGGTCCTCGATCACCACCGCCGCGCCAGATAGCCCCGGCGCCGCAAGCGCGGTGACTGTCACCTCGCAGAACACCCGCCGGTCGGCAGAGCCCAGCGTGACATTCAGCCGCGCCCGATCCTGCCCGGCAAGAACCGCGTCCAGCGCCGCGTTGACCTCGGGGTGGCGCAGGGCGGTAACAAAGGGCCGGTCGCCCGGCACTGCACCAAGCAAAGCTTCAGCAGCCTCATTGGCACCGATGACGCGCGCCCGCTGGTCTACGACCAGCATCGGCACCGGCACGGCGCGCAGCAATGCGTGCAGCCGCGCCTCGATCATCATCCCTGCCCGGCCTGAGCCAGCCCCTGACGAAAGCGGGCGGCATTGCGATTATAACCCTCGGCCGATTTCAGCAGCCTCGCGCGCGCAGCTTCGTCCAGCTCGCGTACAACCTTGCCCGGCGTCCCCATGACCAACGATCCGGGCGGGATCACCTTATTCTCGGCAATCAACGCCCCGGCCCCGATCAGCGATCCGGCCCCTATCCGGGCCCCGTTCAGGATGATCGCGCCCATGCCGATCAGCACCCCATCCTCAATGGTACAGCCGTGCAGAATGGCGCGGTGGCCGATGGTGCAATCAGCACCAATGGTCAGCGGATAACCGATATCGGTATGGCAGACCGTCAGATCCTGCACGTTCGAGTTCCTGCCGACGCGGATTTCTTCGTTATCACCGCGCAGCACGGCCCCGAACCAGACGCTTGAACCCGGCTCAAGGACCACCTTGCCCATCAGCTGCGCATCAGGCGCGACCCATGCATCATCCGCGATTTGCGGCGCTATGCCGTCCAGCTGCCAGATCATGCGCTCTCTTCCTCCATGAGCTTGCGGACAAAGGGGCCAAGACCCACCTGCCGGGCGCGACGCATCCGCTCGGCGGTCAGGATGGTTTTCAGCGCCTCGGTGCTGCGTTCAACATCGTCGTTGATGATGACATAATCGTATTCGGCCCAATGGCTGATCTCATCCCGGCTTTTGCGCATCCGGGCGGCGATCACCTCCATCGAGTCCTGCTGGCGGCCGATCAGCCGCCGCTCCAGCTCGGCCAGGCTCGGTGGCAGGACAAAGATCGAGATGACATGATTGCCCAGAGCCGAGGCGCGGATCTGCTGTCCGCCCTGCCAATCGACGTCAAACAACGTGTCGCGGCCGGCAAGCATCGCCTCTTCGACCGGTTGGCGCGGGGTGCCGTAGAAATTGCCGAACACCTCGGCATGTTCAAGCATCTGCCCCCCCGCAACCATTGCGCTGAACTCTTCGGGCGTGCGGAAATAGTAATGTTCGCCCTCGACCTCGCCGGGGCGGGGTTTGCGGGTGGTGGCCGAAACCGAAAAGCGCAAAGCCGGATCCCATTCCATCAGCCGCCGCGCCAGCGTCGATTTGCCCGCCCCGGAAGGCGAGGACAGGATCACCAGAAGTCCGCTGCGCCCGATCTCCATGCCCTTATATCCCCTGCCGTTCCAGCGCCGTCTGAATGACCCCCGCCGCCCGCAGGGTCAAGCCCCGCGGCAGGGCGTCCGGGCCGATTTTAACCATTGGTCAAGAATTTGCTCGGCAGCGCGACGACAAGGGTTTAGGCTGCGAAAAAACCGTTTGTGTTACGAGTAGGCAGGCAAGACCAACCCGATGTCGGATGACCCCGGAAAAGAGAATGACCGCACATATGAGGCAGGTCCCTCGCAGAATCGCGGCAAGCTCTTGCGTCTGGCCGATTATGAACAGCCGATCCGGCCTGGCAGTATCCTTGGCGAAATCCGCAGCTATTGGGAAGGATTGCGCCAGGGGCGCGCCATCCCCGACCGCGCCGATATTGATCCGCATGGCATCCGCCGGGTGCTGGATTACACCTTTATCCTTGAGCGCATCGCCCCGGGCGCAGCGCGCTTTCGACTGGCGGGGCGACATCTTATCGACCTGATGGGGATGGAGGTGCGGGGCATGCCGCTATGCGCCCTTTTCAACACCACCTCACGCGGGCGACTGTCGGATGTGTTGGAAAGCGTCTTTCGCGGGCCGCAGATCACCGAAATCACCCTGCAATCCCCGGCCAGCTACGGCAGGCCGGCACTGGAAGGGCGGATGACGCTTTTGCCGCTGCGCTCGGACCTTGGGGACGTGACCCGGGCGCTTGGCTGTCTGGCCGCCGAGGGTCAGATCGGGGCCAATCCGCGTCGCTTTGATCTGTTGGCAGATCGGCAATTCCCGGTTATCCCGGGCGCCAGAGTGCTTGAGCCTTCGCCCTCTTACATAAGCTTTGCCGAACCTCCTGCGCCATGGACCGGTCCCTCGGCCCCGCAGTGCGAGCCGACGACGCCCGAGGCGCGGCGTGCCCGTTTCCGCCTGATCCGAAATCCCCGTACGCCTGCCTGACCCGCCCAAATGAAAAGGGCGGCTAGGCCAAAGCCCCGCCGCCCCGTTCAGAGGGAAATCTTTGCAGATCAGCCCGCCGCGCGGGCACGGCCTGCGCCGCTGACGCGGCGGTTGCGCAGCTCTTCGGCAACCAGAAATGCCAGCTCAAGCGACTGACTGGCGTTCAGGCGCGGGTCGCAGGCGGTGTGATAGCGATCCGACAGATCCTCGTCGGTCACGGCACGCACGCCGCCAGTGCATTCGGTCACATCCTTGCCGGTCATCTCGAAATGGACGCCCCCGGGGATGGTGCCCTCGGCGCGGTGAACGGCAAAGAACTCGCGCACTTCGCGCAGCACCGAATCAAACGGCCGGGTCTTGTAGCCCGAGGCAGATTTGATGGTGTTCCCATGCATCGGGTCACAGGACCAGACGACATTCGCACCCTCTTCCTGAACCGCCTTGATCAGGCGCGGCAGGTGGTCACCGACAGTGCCGGCCCCAAAGCGGGCGATCAGGGTCAGTCGGCCCGGCTCATTCTCGGGGTTCAGCTTGGCGATCAGGGTTTTCAGATCGCTGTCGCTGATCGAGGGGCCGCATTTCAGCCCGATCGGGTTCTGCACACCGCGGCAGAACTCGACATGGGCTCCGTCGATCTGACGGGTGCGGTCGCCAATCCAGATCATATGGCCCGACCCCGCGACCGGCAGGCCCGTCGTCGAATCAATACGCGCCAAGGCCTCTTCGTATTCCAGCAACAGGGCTTCGTGGCTGGTATAGAAATCGACCTTGCCCAAGTCATGGGCGGTTTCCGAAGTCACACCCGCCGCCGCCATAAAGGCCATGGCGTCACTGATGCGGTCGGCGATGTCGCGATAACGCGCCGCCTCTTCTCCACCGGTGAAATCGCTGATCCAGCTCTGGACGCGATGCATGTCGGCATAGCCGCCGGTCGAAAAGGCGCGCAGCAGGTTCAGCGACGCCGCCGCCTGCGTATAGGCCGCAAGCATACGCTGCGGATCAGGCACCCGGGCCTGGGCCGAGAACTCAAAGCCGTTGATGATATCGCCGCGATAGCTCGGCAGTTCCTGCTCACCGATCTTTTCAGTCGCGGCCGAACGCGGCTTGGCGAACTGGCCTGCCATGCGGCCGACCTTGACCACCGGCAGCTGCGCCCCCCAGGTCAAAACGACAGCCATCTGCAACATGACCTTGAAGGTGTCGCGGATATTGTCGGCCGAGAATTCGGCAAAGCTTTCGGCGCAATCGCCCCCCTGCAACAGGAAGGCGCGGCCCGCCGCGACCTGCGCGAGCGAGGCTTTCAGCCGCCGCACCTCGCCCGCAAAAACCAGCGGGGGGTATTTGGCAAGCTGCGTCTCAACAGCCTCAAGCGCGGCCTGATCGGGATAATCGGGCATCTGAGTACGGGGATAGGCGCGCCAGCCGCGCTTGTCCCATGCCGGTGCCGGGGTCGCGGGACTGGAATTCGTCGGGGCCATGATCCTATCCTTCTGCAAGCGGTGCCTGCCATATAGAGACTGCAAGACCAAAGGAAAAGCCTTGCACGCATCGAGTTAGCCTGCTGATCTGCATCTGTTAGTTACGCGCGTCCGACATGCCAGATATCGTCCCAGCTGTTACCCCTGCCCCGGCAGCGATTCCGCCCCCCTCCCAGCCGCGTCCGCAGCGCTATCTGTTCCTGCTGCTGGACCGGTTCACCATGATTTCCTTTGCCGCCGCAATTGAGCCCCTGCGCCTTGCCAACCGTCTGGCAGGGCGCGAGCTTTATGACTGGCGCCTGATCGGAGAGGACGGCAAGGCCGCCACCTGCTCAAACGGTGCGCGGCTGATGCTCGACAGTGGCCTGACCGAGACAGCGCGTGGCGACACGGTGCTGGTCTGCGGCGGGCTGGACGTGCCGCGCGCAGCCAGCCGGCAGGTACTGGCGTGGCTGCGGCGCGAGGCGAGGCGCGGCACCCGCATCGGTGCCTTGTGCACCGGCGCATGGGTGCTGGCCGAGGCTGGCTTGCTCGACGGTCGCCGCTGCACGATTCATTGGGAAAATCAGGACGGGTTTGCCGAGAAGTTCCCCGATGTCACCCTGATCCGCACCGTCTTTGTCGAGGATGGCAACCGCCTGACCGCCGCAGGGGGCACCGCCGCCATCGACATGATACTGCGCCAGATCGCCCGCGACCACGGCCCTGAACTGGCCGGACGGGTGGCCGATCAGATGATCCACACCGCCATCCGCTCGGAAGAGGACCAGCAGCGCCTGTCGATTCCGCCCCGGCTTGGCGCGCGCCACCCAAGGCTTGCGCAGGTCGTCGCGCGGATGGAGGCCAATATCGAGGACCCGATCAGCCCTGCCCGACTGGCGACCGAGGCGGGCCTGTCCCCCCGCCAGCTTGAGCGGCTGTTTGCCCGCTACCTTGGCCGGTCGCCCAAACGCCATTACATGGAGCTGCGGCTTGAACGCGCCCGGAACCTGCTTTTGCAGACCGAAATGAGCGTCATGGAAATCGCGCTGGCCTGCGGCTTTGCCTCGGCGGCGCATTTCTCGAAATGCTACCGCGCAACCTACGGCTGCACGCCCTATCGCGAACGCGGCGCTGCCTCTGGCAGATAGCCGGTTTCCGCCACGGCAAGCCGCCGAATTGCCACATTCTCCGGCCTCCAACATGCTTTTCTTTTTTTTGCCGCCCCTATAACCTGTCTGACAGGACAACGATCCACTCAGGGAGACAACGAATGAAAAAGCTTCTTCTGGCCAGCGCCGCCGGTGCTCTGCTTGCCAGCGCTGCCGGTGCCGAAGAGATCAAGATGGGCATTTCGCTGGGCCTGACCGGGCCGCTGGAATCGATCTCGCCCGCAATGCAAAAAGGCGCGGAACTGGCGATGAAGGAGGTTTCGGACAGTGGCAAGTTGCTGGACGGCTCGACCATCGTGCCGGTTGTAGCCGATAACACCTGCGCCGATGCCGCCGCCTCGGTGGCCGCTGTCGAACGGCTGGTAACTGCCGAAGGCGTCAAGGGCATCATGGGCGGCATGTGCTCGGGTGAAACCATCGCCTCGCTGGAACGCGTGGGCGTGCCGAACGGTGTGGTGATGATCTCGCCCTCTGCAACCTCGCCTGCGCTGTCGACCATCGACGACAAGGGCTTCTTCTTCCGCACCTCGCCTTCGGACGCGCGTCAGGGCGAAGTCATGGCCGATATCGTGCTTGAGCGCGGCATCAAAAGCGTCGCGGTCACCTATACCAACAACGACTACGGCAAGGGCCTGGCCGACAGCTTTGCCGAGGCCTACAAGGCCAAAGGCGGCACTGTGACCGTGGTTTCAGCCCATGACGACGGCAAAGCCGACTATTCGGCCGAGGTCGCCGCACTTGCCGCCGCCGGCGGTGATGCGCTGGTCGTCGCCGGTTATGCCGACCAGGGCGGCTCGGGCGTGATCCAGGGTTCGCTTGACACCGGCGCCTTTGAGACCTTCGTGCTGCCCGACGGCATGGTGAACAATGTGCTCGCCGAGAAGTTCGGCACTCAGCTTGAAACCTCGTTCGGCCAGAACCCCTCGGCTGAAGGCGAGGGG
This sequence comes from Paracoccus sp. TRP, assembly GCF_000185925.1. Lineage (NCBI taxonomy): Bacteria > Pseudomonadati > Pseudomonadota > Alphaproteobacteria > Rhodobacterales > Paracoccaceae > Paracoccus > Paracoccus sp. TRP. The sequence goes on from NZ_AEPN01000010.1 coordinate 83,940, forward strand.
CATGAGAAGTTCGAGGCTCTGGCCAAGGAAGCAGGTTTCGACGGCACCTCGGCCTATGCCGGCGAATCCTATGACGCCTCTGCGCTGATGCTTCTGGCCATGCAGGCCGCCAAATCCTCGGACCCCAAGGTCTATAAGGACAAGGTGATGGAAGTTGCCAACGCGCCGGGTGAAAAGATCCTGCCGGGCGAACTGGCCAAGGCGCTTGAACTTTTGGCCGCGGGTCAGGACATCGACTATGTCGGTGCAACTTCGGTCGAGCTGATCGAGCCGGGCGAAAGCGCGGGTGTCTACCGCGAAGTCGATTTCAAAGGCGGCAAGCTGAACGTGGTCGGCTATCGCTGATATCATGAGATCGCGAAAAGGGTCCGAGAAACCGGACCCTTTTCTGAATTAAAAACAATCCCATAAGGGAAGATCTTCATGCCAACGCATGAAGCTGGGGGGTCTGATGATCCAGGTCCACGACCTGCAAAAGCATTTCGGGGGCTTTCGCGCCGTAGATGGCGCCAGCCTAACCATCGAGACCGGCTCCATCACCGGGCTGATTGGCCCGAACGGCGCCGGAAAGTCTACATTATTCAACGTAATTGCCGGAGTTTTTAAACCAACTTCTGGCCGGGTGATGATGGCCGGTGAGGATATTACCGGCCTGCCCCCGCATGAGCTGTTCCGAAAGGGGCTGCTGCGCACATTCCAGCTGGCGCATGAGTTCTCATCCATGACCGTGCGCGAAAACCTGATGATGGTGCCTGCCGGACAAAGCGGCGAGACGCTGATCAACACCTGGTTTCGCCGTCGCCGCATCCGCGAGGAAGAGCGTGCGCTTCGCAAGAAAGCCGACGAAGTTCTTGAGTTCCTGACCATTTCCCATCTGGCCGAGGAAAAGGCGGGCAACCTCTCGGGCGGACAGAAAAAGCTGCTTGAGCTGGGCCGCACCATGATGGTCGATGCCAAGATCGTCTTTCTGGACGAGGTCGGCGCAGGGGTGAACCGCACGCTTTTGGGCACCATTGGCGATGCCATCGTGCGGCTGAACAAGGAACGCGGCTACACCTTCTGTGTAATCGAACATGACATGGATTTCATTGGCAGGCTTTGCGACCCGGTCATCGTCATGGCGGCGGGCAAGGTGCTGGCCGAAGGCTCGGCCAACAGCATCATGAAGAATGAAGCGGTGATTGAGGCCTATCTGGGCACCGGCCTTAAAAACAAGGTCGCAGCAGAAGTGGCCGAAGAGGCGGCCTTTGCGGAATCGCACGGCGCCCAGCCCGGCCTTGGCTCTGAGGCCGGGCATGGCGGCGACGGCAAGCCGGAAGGAGGGTTGTGATGGCAGAGCCCTATCTTTCCGCCACCGACATGCGCGGCGGCTATGGCAAGGCCGATATCCTGAACGGCTGCACCCTGACGGTCGAGCGCGGTCAGATCGCGGTCATCGTCGGCCCCAACGGGGCAGGTAAATCGACCGCGATGAAGGCGGTGTTTGGCATGCTGAACCTGCGCGAAGGCAGCGTTCGGCTGGCGGGTGAGGATATCACCCAACTGACCCCGCAAGAGCGGGTGCGCAAAGGCATGGGTTTCGTGCCCCAGACCCACAACATCTTTCCGACCATGACGGTCGAAGAAAACCTTGAAATGGGTGCCTTTATCCGCGACGACGATTTTCGCGACACGATGGAGCAGGTCTATACCCTGTTCCCCGCCGTCGCTGAAAAACGCAAGCAGAACGCGGGTGAGCTGTCCGGAGGGCAGCGCCAACAGGTCGCCGTTGGCCGGGCGTTGATGACCCGGCCCAGCCTGCTGATGCTGGACGAACCGACCGCGGGCGTCTCTCCCATCGTCATGGATGAGCTTTTCGACCGTATCATCGAGGTCGCACGCACCGGCATCTCGATCCTGATGGTCGAACAGAACGCCCGTCAGGCACTGGAAATCGCCGATACTGGCTATGTCCTCGTGCAAGGCGCCAACCGCTACACCGACACCGGGCAGGCGTTGCTGGCCGATCCCGAGGTCCGCCGTACCTTCCTTGGGGGCTGAAGATGGATATTCTGAACGCCCTGGTGGCCATCCTGAATTTTGTGGTCATCCCCGCCGCCGCCTATGGCGCACAGCTTGCGCTTGGCGCGCTGGGGGTGACGCTGATCTATGGCATCCTGCGCTTTTCCAACTTCGCCCATGGCGACACCATGGCCTTTGGCACGGCGCTGGTCATTCTGGTGACATGGGGGCTGCAGGCGCTTGGCATCAGCCTTGGCCCACTGCCGACCGCCCTGCTTGCCCTGCCCATTGGCATCGCGCTGACCTCGGTGCTGGTGCTTGGGGTTGATCGCGCAGTCTATCGCTTTTATCGCCGCAAACGCTCGGCGCCGATCATTCTGGTCATGGCCTCGGTCGGGGTCATGTTCATCATGAACGGGCTGACCCGGCTGGTTATCGGCGTGGACGAGATCCGCTTTGATGACGGCGCGCGCTTTCTGATCAGCGTGCAGCAGTTCCGCGCCTGGACGGGCCTGTCAGAGGGGCTGTCCCTGCGCGTGAGTCAGGCGTTGACGCTGGTTGTCACCGCGCTGGCCTGCTGGGCTCTGTTCAGGTTCCTGAACCGCTCGCGTGCCGGCAAGGCGATGCGCGCCTATTCCGACAACGAAGATCTGGCCCTGCTGTCAGGCATCGACCCCGAACGGGTGGTCCGGCTGACCTGGCTTATCGCCGCCGCGCTGGCGGTAACGGCGGGCACGCTGTACGGGCTCGACAAGTCCTTCAAGGTCTTCAACTACTTCCAGATCCTGCTGCCGATCTTTGCCGCCTCTATCGTCGGCGGGCTCGGCAATCCGCTGGGGGCGGTGGCGGGCGGCTTTATCGTCGCCTTTTCCGAGGTGGCCGTCACCTATCCCTGGCGCAAGATCGCGGCCTATCTGGGCTTTGAAACAGACGGCCTGCTGCAACTGCTGTCCACCGAATACAAATTCGCGGTCAGCTTTGTCATCCTGATCGTCGTCCTGCTGTTCCGGCCAACCGGCCTGTTCCGCGGCAAATCCGTCTGAGGGAGGGGCATCCATGTCGAATACACGTCAAGCCGATGCGGTCAGCCCCTGGCGCGCACCGATCCTGTTTCTGATCCTTGTCGCGCTGTTCGTGGCCGAGGGCACCATGCGCAACGCCCTGTTTTCGGGCAGCTGGAACACGGCGCTGGCCATCCTGAACATGGGGCTGATCTCAGCCATCATGGCGCTGGGTGTGAATATGCAATGGGGCTATGCGGGGCTGTTTAACGCAGGCGTCGTCGGTTTTCTGGCACTTGGCGGCCTTGCCCCGGTCCTGATCTCGACCGAGCCGGTGCAGGGCGCATGGGCGGCAGGCGGCGCGCGGGTTCTTGTCGCGCTGGTCGTCGGGCTGGGCACGCTGGTCCTTGCCGCGCAGGTCTGGAGGCGTTTTTCCGGCCCCCTCCGTGTGCCCGCACTGATCGCGGTGCTTATCATCGGCTTTGTTGTCTATCGCGGGCTCTTTGATCCGGCTGTCATGGCGATCGAGGCCAATGATTCGGCCCGCACGGGCAATATCGGCGGGTTGGGCTGGCCTGTGCTGCTGTCCTGGCCGGTAGGTGCACTTTTCGCCGCCGCTGCCGCCTGGGGCGTGGGCAAGGTGGCGCTGGGGCTGCGCTCGGACTATCTGGCCATCGCGACGCTGGGGATTGGGGAAATCATCGTCGCGGTAATGCGCAACGAAGAATGGCTGTCGCGCGGGGTCAAGAACGTCTCGGGCATCCCGCGTCCCGTCCCGTATGAGCTGGATTTGCAGAACAGTCCGGATTTCGTTGCCCGCGCTGCCGATTGGGGGCTTAGCCCGACAGTCGCCTCGGGGATCTGGGTCAAGCTGCTATATGCGGGCCTGTTCGGGCTGGTGCTTCTGGGTCTGATCCTGCTTGCCGAACTGGCGCTGAAATCGCCGTGGGGCCGGATGATGCGCGCGATCCGTGATAATGAGACCGCAGCCGAGGCGATGGGCAAGGATGTCACCCGCCGTCATCTGCAGATCTTTATCATCGGCAGCGCGGTGATCGGCCTTGCAGGTGCGATGATGGTGACGCTGGACGGGCTGTTGTCGCCAACCAGCTTTAACCCGCTGCGCTATACCTTCCTGATCTGGGTGATGGTGATCGTCGGCGGTTCGGGCAATAACTGGGGTGCGGCGCTGGGAGCTATCCTGATCTGGTTCCTGTGGATCAAGGCCGAGGTCTGGGGTCCCGAATTCATGCGCCTGGTCACCGCGCCCATGCCCGAAGGCGTGCTGCGCGATCACCTTCTTGGCAGCGCGCCGCATATGCGTTTTATCGCGCTGGGGCTGGTGCTGCTGGTGGTGCTGCGATTTGCCCCGCGCGGGCTTGTGCCCGAGAAATAATGGCCGCTGCCCCCGCACCCATCAGGGCGCCGGGGGCGCTACCGCCCTACCCCTCAGGCAGCGGTCAGGGTAATCGGCGACAGTTCGCCCCGCGCAAAGCGGCGCAGCACCTTGGGATAAAGCCGGTGCTCCTGCACCAGTACCCGGGCGGCCAAAGACTCGGCCGTGTCCTGGGGTAACACCGGCACGCGAACCTGACCCAGAATTGGCCCAGCATCGAGTTCAGGCGTCACCAGATGAACGGTCGCACCGGCCTCGGCATCGCCCGCCTCGATGGCGCGTTGATGGGTGTGCAGCCCCGGATATTTCGGCAAAAGCGAAGGGTGGATGTTCAGCAGCCGCCCCTCAAACTGCTGGACGAACTCAGAGGTCAGAATACGCATGAATCCGGCAAGGCACAGAATGTCAGGCTGGGCAGCAAGCAAGGGTCCAAGCAGCCCTGCCTCAAAAGCGGCGCGATCGCCCCTGAAATCGCGGTGATCCACGGCAAAGGTCGGCACGCCAAGGGCGCTCGCACGTGCCAGCCCCGCAGCCTGCGGGTCATTCGAGCCGACGATGACCGGACGCGCCGGATGGTCGCCGGTCATCGATTCGACCAGCTTGACCATGTTCGAGCCCCCGCCCGAGATCAGGATCGCGACGCGTTTCACCGCAGGCGGCCGCTATAGCGCACCCCTGCGCCGGGGCGAACGTGGCCAAGGCGGAGGACAGTCTCACCCTCGGCCTGCAACAGCGCCTCAAGCTCGGCTGCACGGTCGGCGGCCACGCTCAGGATCATGCCGATGCCACAGTTGAAAGTCTTGAGCATCTCGGGCTCGGCAATCGAGCCAGCCTCGGCCAGCCAGTCAAAGACCGGCGGCAGGCTGAAGCTGTCAAGGTCGATCTCGGCGCCCAGCCCTTCGGGCAGAACGCGCGGCAGGTTCTCGGTGATGCCGCCACCGGTGATATGGGCTGCGGCATGAACACCGCCGGCACGGATCGCGGCCAGCACCGGGCGGACATAAAGCCGCGTCGGCACCAAAAGCGCCTGACCCAGCGTCCCGCCGCCAAAGGGCGAGGCCGAATTCCAGTCAAGCCCGGCATGTTCGGCCACCTTGCGCACCAGCGAAAAGCCGTTCGAGTGCACTCCGTCCGAGGCAAGACCCAACAGCACATCACCATCGGCAACGCCCGAAGGCAGCGCGGTCCCGCGCTCCATTGCACCGACGGCAAAGCCGGCAAGGTCGAAATCGCCGCGCGCATACATGCCCGGCATCTCGGCCGTCTCGCCACCGATCAGCGCAGTGCCCGACAGGCGGCAACCCTCGGCAATGCCGTTGATGACGCGGGCGGCCTCGGCAACCGACAGCTTCCCGGTCGCAAAGTAGTCCAGAAAGAACAGCGGCTCGGCACCCTGGCACACCAGATCGTTCACGCACATGGCGACAAGGTCGATCCCCAACCCGTCCAGCTCGCCGGTGTCGATACCGATGCGCAGCTTGGTTCCAACGCCATCGGTTGCAGCCACCAGAACCGGGTCCTGATAGCCAGCGGAGCGCGGATCAAAAAGCGCGCCGAAACCGCCCAGCCCTTCCATCACGCCGGGGCGACGGGTGGCAGCGGCGGCGGGCTTGATCCGCTCGACCAGCGCATTGCCAGCATCAATATCCACTCCGGCCTCGGCATAGGACAGGCCGCTTTTGCGCTCGGTCATCTTGGGTCCCCTTTGCTTTGCCGCCCCGATAGCGCAGCCGGGGCGCGCAGGCAATGACCGGCTGCGATTCCGCTGCAAAAGGCTCAGCCGCCGTCAGCCGCAGGGGGCGCGCCAAAGGACAGCTCGCGCGCGGCAGCGATCACCGCCTCGGACATGGCGGCCAACCGCTCGTCCGACATGCGCAAGGTCGGCCCCGAAACCGAGATCCCCGCCGCCGCCTCGCCCGCAAGGTCAAAGATCGGCGCGGCGATACAGCGCATGCCGGGCGTGCGCTCTTCGTTATCAAGCGCATAGCCGCGGGCACGGATGCGGGCCAGATCCTCAAGCAGCGCCTGCGGGTCGGTCAGCGTCATCCCGGTAAAACGCTCAAGCCGCATTTCGCGCAGCATCCGCTTCAGATCCATCATACTGGCATGGGCAAGCAGCGCCTTGCCGATGCCCGAGGCATGCAGGGCCGAGCGGGTACCAGGGGGAAAAAAGGCGCGGATCGTCTCATGCGTCTCGGCCTGACTTAGGAACAGAACCGCATCGCCGTTCAGGATGCCAAGGTTCGCCGTCTCGCCCGTCACCTCCATCAGCCGGCGCAGCAGCGGCCGCGCCCGCTCAACAAGGCCCGAACGGCGCATAAAGGCCGAGCCGTGGCGAAAGGCCGTCGGCCCGACGTGCCACGCCTGTGTCTGGCTGTCACTTTCCGCCACACCGCGCGCCGCCAGAGTCACCAGAACCCGGTGCACGGTGGATGGTGCCATTTCCAGCCTTTGCGCAATTTCGGTCAGCGTCAGCCCGTTCGAGGCGGCGATCAGATCAAGGATATCCAGCGCCCGATCCAGCGCGCGGATGCCGCCCGAATCTTCGGCGCCAAAGCCGCCGGCGCGACCCCTTGGACGACCGCGTTTTCGCACCTGAACCGACATTCAACGAATCCTTTCGATAGCTTGTCAAATTTATTTAAAATCAATTCCCAGCTTTGGAAAAGGCCAACTGTTTGATTCTGCGCCAGTTTAAACCATTTTTCCGCGATTGCGAAATATTTTTCAGAAAAATTGCTTTAATGGACAGCGGGCCGTAGCCTGTTCCACAAGCAGGAGGAATTGCCATGACCAGTCAGAACCCGATCTTTATTCCCGGCCCGACCAACATCCCCGAGGAGATGCGCAAGGCCGTGGACATGCCGACCATCGACCACCGCTCGCCGGTGTTCGGCCGGATGCTGCACCCGGCACTGGAGGGCGTGAAGAAAGTCCTTAAGTCCACGCAGGCCGAAGTGTTCCTGTTCCCCTCGACCGGCACCGGCGGCTGGGAAACGGCGATCACCAACACGCTGTCGCCCGGCGACAAGGTGCTGGCTGCGCGTAACGGCATGTTCAGCCATCGCTGGATCGACATGTGCCAGCGCCACGGGCTGGACGTCACCTTTGTCGAAACGCCCTGGGGTGAAGGCATCCCCGCCGACCGTTTCGAAGAGATCCTGACCGCCGACAAAGGGCATGAGATCCGCGTGGTTCTGGCCACGCATAACGAGACCGCGACCGGCGTGAAATCCGACATCGCCGCTGTCCGCCGCGCGCTCGACAATGCGAAACACCCTGCGCTGCTATTCGTCGATGGCGTCAGCTCGATCGGCTCGATGGATTTCCGCATGGACGAATGGGGTGTCGATATCGCCGTCACCGGCAGCCAAAAGGGCTTTATGCTGCCCCCGGGTCTGGCCATCGTCGGCTTTTCACCCAAGGCCATGGCTGCGGTCGAGACCGCGCGCCTGCCCCGCACCTTCTTTGACATCCGCGACATGGCTCAGGGCTATGCGCGCAACGGCTACCCCTATACGCCGCCGGTCGGCCTGATCAACGGGCTGAACGCCAGCTGCGAACGGCTGCTGTCCGAAGGGCTTGAGAACGTCTTTGCCCGTCACCACCGCATCGCTGGCGGCGTGCGCGCCGCCGTCGAGGCCTGGGGCCTGAAGCTTTGCGCCGTCCGGCCCGAGCTTTATTCGGACAGCGTCAGCGCCATCCGCGTGCCCGAGGGGTTTGATGCCAACCTGATCGTCAGCCATGCACTGGAGACCTATGACATGGCCTTCGGCACCGGCCTTGGCCAGGTTGCGGGCAAGGTGTTCCGCATCGGCCACCTTGGCAGCCTGACCGACGCCATGGCCCTGTCCGGCATCGCCGTGGCAGAAATGGTGATGGCTGATCTGGGCCTGCCGATCAAGCTGGGCTCGGGCGTTGCCGCCGCACAGGAACATTACCGCCAGACCACTGCCACCGCTTTGAAGAAGGCCGCCTGAGATGAAGGATGTGATGTATATCCCGACACTTGGCGACATGCTGGCCGCGCGTGAACGCATCGCCCCGCATGTCCACCGCACGCCGGTGCTGACCTCGCGCATGCTGAACGAACTGACCGGGGCCGAGCTGTTCTTCAAATGCGAGAACCTGCAAAAGGCCGGTGCCTTCAAGGCGCGCGGGGCCTCGAACGCAGTCTTTGGACTGTCGGATGAGCAGGCGAAAAAGGGCGTTGCGACCCATTCCAGCGGCAACCACGGCACCTGCCTCAGCTATGCTGCCGGTCGTCGTGGCATCCCCTGCACCGTGGTCATGCCGCGCACCGCGCCGCAGGCCAAAAAGGACGCTGTGCGCGGCTATGGCGGGCGCGTGGTGGAATGCGAACCCTCGACCAGCTCGCGCGAGGCAGTCTTTGCCGAGGTCGTGGCTGAAACCGGCGCCGAATTCGTCCATCCTTATAACGACTGGCGCGTGATCGCCGGTCAGGCCACCTGCTCGGCCGAACTGATCGAGCAGGTCGAGGGGCTGGATGCCGTGGTCGCCCCGATCGGTGGCGGCGGCATGGTCTCGGGCACCTGCCTGACGCTGTCGAACCTTGCGCCGCAGGTGAAAATCTACGCCGCCGAGCCAGAACAGGCCGATGACGCCGCCCGCAGCTTCCGCGCCGGCCATATCATCGCCGATGACGCGCCCAACACCGTCGCCGACGGTCTGAAAGTGCCGCTGAAGGAACTGACCTGGCATTTCGTCCGCAACCACGTCACCGACATCCTGACGGCCTCGGAGCAAGAGATCGTCGACGCGATGAAGCTGATCTGGAAGCGACTGAAAATCGTGATGGAACCCTCCAGCGCCGTGCCGCTGGCGACCATCCTGAAAAACCCCGAAGCATTCGCCGGCAAGCGCGTCGGCGTCATCGTCACCGGCGGCAATGTCGATCTCGACAAGCTGCCCTGGAACTGAGGAGAGCCCCATGAACGCGAAAACGGATTTCTCCGGCTACGAAGTCGGTTACGACATTCCCGCCCTGCCCGGCATGGATGAAAACGATATCCAGACGCCGTGCCTGATCCTCGACCTGGACGCGCTTGAGCGTAACATCAAGAAGATGGGTGATTACGCCAAGGCCCATGGGATGCGTCACCGCAGCCATGGCAAGATGCACAAATCCGTCGATGTGCAAAAGCTGCAGGAATCGCTGGGCGGCGCTGTCGGCGTCTGCTGTCAGAAAGTCAGCGAGGCCGAAGTCTTTGCACGCGGCGGCATCAAGGACATCCTTGTCACCAACGAGGTGCGCAACCCCGCCAAGATCGACCGCCTTGCCCGTATGCCCAAGCTGGGCGCGACGGTCACGGTCTGTGTCGATGAGGTGGCCAATATCGCCGATCTGTCGGCCGCCGCGCAGCGCCACGGCACCGAACTGGGCATCTTTGTCGAGATCGACTGCGGCGCAGGCCGTTGCGGCGTCACGACCAAAGAAGCCGTGGTCGAGATCGCCAAGGCTGCCGCTGCCGCCCCGAACCTGACCTTCAAGGGCATTCAGGCCTATCAGGGCGCCATGCAGCACATGGACAGCTATGAGGATCGCAAGGCCAAGCTGGACGCCGCCATCGCACAGGTCGAAGAGGCCGTCGAGGCGCTGAAGGCCGAGGGTCTGAACCCCGAATTCGTCTCGGGTGGTGGCACCGGCTCGTATTACTTCGAAAGCAACTCGGGCGTTTATAACGAGCTTCAATGCGGCTCTTACGCCTTCATGGACGCCGATTACGGCCGTATCCATGACAAGGACGGCAACCGTATCGACCAGGGTGAATGGGAAAACGCCCTGTTCATCCTGACCTCGGTCATGTCGCATGCCAAGCCGCATCTGGCGGTAGTGGACGCAGGCCTCAAGGCTCAGTCCGTCGATAGCGGCCTGCCCTTCGTCTATGGCCGCAATGATGTGAAATACATCAAGTGCAGCGACGAACATGGCGTGGTCGAGGACAAGGACGGCGTGCTCAAGGTCAATGAAAAGCTGCGGCTGGTGCCCGGCCATTGCGACCCGACCTGCAACGTCCACGACTGGTATGTCGGCGTGCGCGGCGGCAAGGTCGAGGTGGTCTGGCCGGTCTCGGCGCGCGGAAAGGCCTACTGATGTATGTCGTCGCCGAAAAGGAAATCGCGGGTCTGATGAACCCCGAGGCGGCCTTTGAGGCCATCGAGGCGGTCTTCGCCGCGATGGCCCGGCGCAAGGCCTATAACTTTCCCGTGGTGCGCGAGGCCATCGGGTATGAGGACGCGCTTTATGGCTTTAAGGGCGGCTTTGACGCCTCGGGGCTGGCGCTGGGGCTGAAGGCCGGGGGCTATTGGCCGAACAACCAAAAGCACGGGCTGATCAACCATCAGTCCACCGTCTTTCTGTTCGACCCGGATACCGGCCGGGTCTCGGCGGCGGTGGGTGGCAACCTGCTGACCGCGCTGCGCACGGCGGCGGCCTCGGCTGTGTCGATCAAGTATCTCGCGCCCATAGGTGCAAAGGTGCTTGGCATGATCGGCGCCGGCCATCAGTCGGCCTTCCAGATGCGCGCCGCGGCCAATGTGCACGGCTTTGAAAAGGTCATCGGCTGGAACCCGCATCCCGAGATGCTGTCACGCCTTGCCGATACCGCTGCCGAGCTGGGTCTGCCCTTCGAGGCGGTCGATCTGCCGCAACTCGGCGAAGAGGCGGATGTGATCATCTCGATCACCTCGTCCTTCTCGCCGCTGCTTCTGAACGAGCATGTGAAGGGGCCGACGCATATCGCCGCCATGGGCACCGACACCAAGGGCAAGCAAGAGCTGGATCCGGCGCTGGTCACGCGCGCCCGGATCTTTACCGATGAGGTCGCACAGTCGATCAGCATCGGCGAATGCCAGCACGCCATCGCCGCAGGGCTGATCAAGGAGGAACAGATCAGCGAACTGGGCGCGGTGGTGACCGGGGACAACCCCGGCCGTGCTGATGCCGAAGTCACGCTGTTCGACGGCACTGGCGTCGGCCTGCAGGATCTGGCTGTCGCGCAAAAGGTCCTTGAGATCGCAAAAGAAAAAGGGATCGCGCAACAAGTCGAAATCTAAGCGGTAACGTCCTGAAAATAGGGAGGTATGGGACGAATGCAAAATCTGGACACCAGCCCCGGCTTTGATCCGGTCGAGGAGCGCATTGCCGCTCCTCGGCTGTTTGCCCTGGGCTTCCAGCATGTTCTGGTCATGTATGCCGGCGCTATCGCAGTGCCGCTGATTGTGGGCCGCGCTCTGCAGCTTTCGCCGCAGGACGTGGCCTTTCTGATTTCTGCCGACCTGTTCGTCTGCGGCATTGTCACCATCATCCAGTCCTTTGGCGCCACTCAGTGGTTTGGTATCCGTCTGCCCGTGATGATGGGCGTCACCTTTGCCGCTGTCGGTCCCATGGTTGCCATCGCCTCGGCCAACCCGGGACAGGAGGGCGCGCGGATGATGTTCGGTGCGATCATGGCCGCGGGGGTCATCTCGATCTTTTTCGCCCCGATCGTCAGCCGGCTGTTGCGGTTCTTTCCCAGTGTCGTCACCGGCACGGTGATCCTGGTGATCGGGGTCAGCCTGATGCCGGTCGGGATCAACTGGATCTTTGGCCTGCCGGTCGGCCCGACCGCGCCGCAGCTTGTCGATCCCGCCGCGCAAGCCTGGCTTGAGGCCGCCCGCGCCGCAGGAGAGGTTCCGGCAAGCGTCAAGCTGATGCCGACGATGCCGAATCCGGAATATGCCTCGGTCGAGCGTATCATCATCGGCATCACCGTTCTGGCCGCGATCCTGCTGATCGCACGCTATGCACGCGGCTTTGTCGCCAATATCGCAGTGCTGCTTGGCATCGTCATCGGTGGGGCTCTTGCCGCCGTCATGGGCATGATGCATTTCGACGGCATCGCCGAAGCCGCATGGTTCGCCCCGATCAAGCCGCTGCATTTCGGCACGCCGATCTTTGATCCGGTGATGATCGTGACCATGCTGCTGGTCATGTTTGTGACCATGATCGAATCGACGGGCATGTTCCTTGCGCTCAGTGACATTTGCGGCCGCCGCATGACCCCGCAGGCGCTTAGCGCCGGGCTGCGCGTGGACGGGCTGGGCACCGCTATCGGCGGTCTGTTCAACACTTTCCCCTATACCTCATTCAGCCAGAACGTCGGGCTGGTGGGTGTGACCGGGGTGCGCTCGCGCTTTGTCTGCGTGGCGGGCGGCGCAATCATGATCGTCCTTGGCCTGATCCCCAAGATGGGCGCGCTGGTCGAATCGCTGCCGACCACGGTGCTGGGCGGCGCAGGGCTGGTCATGTTCGGCATGGTCGCCGCGACCGGGATCCGCATCCTTTCGACCGTCGACTTCAAGGGCAACCGGCACAACCTGTTCATCGTTGCCGTATCGCTGGGGCTGGGAATGGTCCCGATGATTGCCCCTGACTTCAACCAGTGGCTGCCGCATTCGCTGCACACTCTGATCCATTCCGGCATCCTGCTTGCCGCCGTGGCCGCAGTAGGGTTGAACTGGTTCTTCAACGGCGCGCCGCATGCAAGCGAAGAAGAACTTGCCGCAGCCGCACACGCAAGCGAGGCACATTGATGACGAAACGCCTGCTCATCAGGGGCGCAGAAGTGGTGGTCACCATGGACAGCGCCCGGAGCGAGATCGCAGGCGGCGACATCCTGATCGACGGCGGAGTGATCTCTGCCGTCGGCACCGGGCTGGTCGCCGAAGACGCCGAGGTGATCGAGGCTCGGGGCTGTGTTGTCACCCCGGGCTTTGTGAACACCCATCATCACCTGTTCCAGACACTGACCCGAGCCGTCCCCGCCGCACAGGATGCGGCGCTGTTTGGCTGGCTGCGCACCCTTTATCCGATCTGGGGCCGCATGGGTCCCGAGGACATCCGCCTGTCCACCCGTATCGGCCTGGCCGAACTGGCGCTGTCAGGCTGCACCTGTTCGTCGGATCACCTCTATCTCTTTCCGAACGGCGCCCGGCTTGACGACAGTATCGAGGCCGCGACCGAGATCGGCATCCGTTTCACCGCCACCCGCGGCGCCATGTCGATCGGCGAATCCAAAGGCGGGCTGCCCCCCGACGCGCTGGTCGAGGATGAGACCGCGATCCTGAAAGACAGTGAACGGCTGGTCGCCGCCTTTCACGACCCCAATCCCGGCGCCATGGTGCAGGTGGGTCTGGCGCCCTGCTCTCCTTTCTCGGTCAGCCGTGAGTTGATGCGCGACGCCGCGATCCTGGCGCGCGAAAAGGGCGTGCGGCTGCATACCCATCTGGCCGAAAATGACGAGGATATCACCTATTCGCTGGTGAATTTCGGCATGTTGCCCGGTGATTACGCCGAAAGCCTGGGCTGGACCGGCGATGATGTCTGGCATGCCCATTGCGTGAAACTGTCCGACAAAGAGATCGACCTGTTTGCCCGCACCGGCACCGGGGTCGCACATTGCCCCTGCTCGAACGCTCGGCTTGCCTCGGGCATCGCGCCGGTCCGGCAGATGCGCGACGCGGGCGTGCCGGTCGGTCTTGGGGTCGACGGTTCGGCCAGCAACGATTGCAGCCATCTGGGGCTTGAAGCCCGGCAGGCGATGCTGGTCGCGCGGCTCAAGGATGGCCCGGCCGCCATGGGCGCACGTGAGGCGCTTGAAATCGCCACGCTGGGCGGCGCACGGGTTCTGGGCCGCAGTGATATCGGTTCACTCGAACCCGGAAAACGCGCCGATCTGGTGCTTTGGGATGTCGCAGAGCTGCCCGCCGCCGGTCAATGGGACCCGGTCGCGGCGCTGGTCTTTTGCGCACCGATCCGGCCGCGCGCGGTTTATGTCGAAGGCCGCGCCGTGGTGCAGGATCACGACCTGCTGACCGCAGACACGAATCGCCTGAACGAACAGGCCCGCGCCGCCATCGCCCGGCTCGCGGATTGACAAGGAAAGGAAGAAAATGCCCGGCTATCTTACCACCCATGTGCTCGACACCGCGAACGGCACCCCCGCGCAGGGCATGCGGATCGAGCTTTACCGCCTTGACCCCGAGCGCCGGCTGATCGCCGAAACCGTCACCAACCATGATGGCCGCACCGACAGTCCGATCCTGCCCGAAGCCCAGTTCGACACCGGCGAATACGAGCTGATCTTTCATGTCGGCGCGTGGCTGGACGCACAGGGACATCAGGCCGCAAAGCCGCGCTTCCTTGATCAGGTGCCGCTACGGTTCGGCATGGCGGATCAGGACCACTATCATGTGCCGCTGCTGATCTCGCCTTACGGGTTTTCGACCTATCGTGGCAGCTGAGCCGCGCGCCCGTTTCCGGGGCCACTTACGCAGCAACAAGGTGCGGCCCGGCGCGGGTCCGAGGGGGCAATGCCCCCTTTTTTCATTCCCCCCGGTCCGGATTAAGGATTTTCAACACATCGTTAAGACAGCAAGGGGAAATGTGTGAATACTCGCAACCCTTAGAAGCCGTTAGTCTTTCGCCAGCTAGACAGGAGACAGAGTATGTCCGATTTCGCCGTCATCTGGGATTGGCTCGCCTTTGCCATCCGCTGGACGCATGTCGTCACCGCCATCTGCTGGATCGGCTCTTCGTTCTATTTCGTCGCCCTTGACCTTGGGCTGCGCAAGGTGCCCGGCCTGCCCCCGGGTGCTCATGGCGAGGAATGGCAGGTTCACGGCGGCGGCTTTTATCACATCCAGAAATACCTCGTCGCACCCGAACGGATGCCCGAGCATCTGATCTGGTTCAAATGGGAAAGCTATATGACCTGGATCTCGGGGGCCGCGCTCCTGATGGTCACATATTGGGTCGGCTCCGAGCTGTTCCTGATAGATCCCGCCAAGATGGAGCTGGCGCCCTGGCAGGCAATCCTGATCTCGGGCGGGTCGCTGTCGATCGGCTGGCTGATCTATACCAACCTGTGCAAATCGCGGCTGGGTGAAACCCCGACCCTGCTGATGCTGATCCTGTTTGCACTGCTGGTGGTCATGGGCTGGGCCTATAATCAGGTGTTTACCGGCCGCGCGGTCATGCTGCATCTGGGTGCGTTTACCGCCACTATCATGACGGCGAACGTGTTCTTTATCATCATGCCGAACCAACGCATCGTCGTTGCCGATCTTAAGGCCGGACGCCCTGCCGATCCAAAATACGGCAAGATCGCCAAGCTGCGCTCGACCCATAACAACTATCTGACGTTGCCGGTGGTGTTCCTGATGCTGTCGAACCACTATCCGCTGGCCTTTGCCACCGAATACAACTGGGTCATCGCGGGGCTGATCTTCCTGATGGGTGTGACGATCCGCCACTTCTTCAACACCATGCACGCCGGTGGCGGCATGCGCTGGTGGACCTGGGCGGTAACCACGATCCTGTTCATCATCGTCATGTGGCTGTCGACCGCACCGATGTTCCGCCAGACGCTGGAAGAGGCCGAGGCCCGCGTCCTGACCCCCACCCAGCAGGCCATGGTTGACGTGGCCGGATGGGAGGACGCCTATAACGCGGTGATGGGTCGCTGCTCGATGTGCCACGCAAGGGAGCCCTCGTATGAGGGCATCCACACCGCACCCAAGGGCGTGCTGCTGGAAACCCCCGACGACATCACCCGCGCGGCGCGCGAGATCTATATCCAGGCTGGCGTGACCAATGCCATGCCGCCCGCCAACGTCAGCTTCATGGAGCCCGAAGAGCGTCAGGCGATCGTGGACTGGTATCGCAGCCTGCCCAAGACCTTTGCATTGAACTGAAATTACGCGCAGGGGAAAAAACACCCCCATCCGATGCCAGCCGCTGCCGTTCCCGGTCAGCGGCTGCGGCATTTTCAGGGGGCTTTATCCGAACAGCCCCCGCACCTCGCGGGCGATGAAATCGGCAAACAGCCGTACCTTGGGATCTTGCAAGCGGCGGTGCGGGGTCAGCACGCCGAATTGCGAGGGGATGGGCGGAAACTGCGGCAGCACCTCGACCAGCCGCCCGGCGGCAAGATGTTCGGCGACCTCATAACGCGGACGGTTGACGATCCCCCTGCCGGCCATGGCCCAGCCGCTGAGCACATCGCCGTCATCGGCATCGAACTTGCCGTTCACCAGCAGCTTTTGCGGCCCCTCGGGCGTTTGCAGCACCCAATAATATTCCGGGCTGCGCGGGTAACGCAGCAACAGGCAGTTATGCGAGGTCAGATCCTCGGGCCGCTCGGGGTGCCCGTGCTTTTCCAGATACTCGGGCGTCGCCACCAGCGCCCGGCGACATTCTGCAATCCGCCGCCATTTCAGTGCCGAATCCTGCGGCTCGCCCAGAAAAAAGGCGAGGTCGATTCCGTCAGCGATAATATCGACGTTGCGGTCCGACAGCCGCAGCCGCAGTTCGACCCCCGGATATTCGTCGCAGAACTTTGGCACCAAAGGCGCGATCAGCCTTCGCCCCAGACCCAAAGGCGCGGTCACCCGCAAGGCGCCATGGGGGTTGCCCGAAAAGCCCGAGACCACCGCCTCGGCCTCGTCCAGCGTCTCGATCACCCTGCGGGCGTTGTCGTAAAAGGCGCGCCCCACCTCGGTCGGCACCAGTTTGCGTGTGGTGCGATTAAGCAGGCGCACGCCAAAACGCGTCTCCAGATCCTTGATACGGTTCGAGGCCACCGCAGGTGACATGCGTAGGTCGCGCCCGCCCGCCGTGATTGAACCCAGCTCGACGACGCGCACGAAGACCCGCAGACTTTCAAGATATGGCATGGTCTCGCCCCCACTCTTTCAAGGAATCGCTGAAAGTCTTATGCTCAATCTGTGATTTCGCAAAGAGCAATTCACGCTTAGGCTTTCCCTATCCCCAGCCATTCCCAGCGAGGACCGAATGGGCCAAGAATTGCGCTTTCTTCTGAACGACAGCGAGGTGCGCCTGACCGAGGTCGGATCACGCGACACGCTTCTGGACTTTTTGCGGCTGAACCGCCGCCTGACCGGCACCAAAGAAGGCTGCGCCGAAGGCGATTGCGGCGCCTGCACCGTTCTGGTCGGCCGGCTTTATCAGGGCCGGTTGCATTACGAACCGATCAACGCCTGCATCCGCTTTCTTGCCTCGTGCCACGGCTGCCATATCGTGACGGTCGAGCATCTGCGCGGACCACAGGGCGGGCTGCATCCGGTTCAGGCCGCAATGGTCGAACATCACGGCAGCCAATGTGGCTTTTGCACGCCGGGCTTTGTCATGGCGCTTTACGGTCTGTGGATGCAGAACCCGCGCCCCGACATGCTGGCGATTGAAACCGCGCTGCAGGGCAACCTGTGCCGCTGCACGGGTTATGAGCCGATCGTGAAAGCCGCCTTTGCCGCCTCGGAGGCCGGAGGGCAGCATATGGATGCGCTGAGCGTCGAACGTGAGCACGTCATTGCCGCATTGAACGCCATCCCGCGCGAGCGGGTCGAGGTTGCGCGCGGCGATGACCGCGCCATCCTGCCCGCCGATGCCGCCGATCTGGCACAGGTGCTGGCCGTCTATCCCAAAGCGACCATCGTCGCCGGGGCCACGGATGTCGGGCTGTGGGTGACGAAATTCCTGCGCAACATCTCTCCGGCCGTGTTCATCGGCCATTTGCAGGACCTCAAGCGGATTGAGCTTGCCGAGGGTCGGATCACCATCGGCGCTGGCGTCACCTATAGCGAGTTTGAGCCGTTCTTGCGCGAACACTTCCCCGAGGCGGTTGATTACTGGCTGCGCATCGGCGGCTGGCAGGTCCGCAACGCCGGGACTATCGGCGGCAATATCGCCAACGGCTCTCCTATCGGCGAAACGCCGCCCCTGCTGATCGCGCTTGGTGCTACCCTGCGGCTGCGCAGCGCCGAGGGTACGCGCGAACTGCCGGTCGAGGATTACTTTATCGAATACGGCAAGCAGGACCGCCGCCCCGGCGAATTCGTCGAGGCGATCGCCGTGCCGCTTAAAGGTAATGCCCGTATCGCCGCCTATAAGGTCAGCAAGCGCCACCACGCCGATATCACCGCCTCTGCCGCCGCCTTCCGGGTGGAAACCGACGGGACGACGATCATCGACGCACGCGTGGCCTTTGGCGGCATGGCCGGCACGCCCAAACGTGCGACCGGGGCCGAGGCCGCACTGAAGGGCCAGCCCTTCACCGCCGAGACCTTCGAGGCTGCGGCGCGCGCAGTCGCCAATGACTTTCAGCCGCTCACCGACTGGCGTGCCACCAAGGAATATCGCCAGACGCTTGCCGCCAATTTTTTCCGCCGCTTCTGGCTTGAACAGCAGGGTGAGGACCACCGCCTGAGGAGGGTCGAATGAAACAGGACGTTTTCGTCAAGGGCGCTGCCCATACGCCGATCATCCATGACTCGGCGGTCAAACATGTCACCGGCCAGGCCGATTACACCGACGACCTGCTGGAACCGGTGGGAACGCTGCACGCCTATCTGGGCCTTTCGACGGTCGCGCATGGCCGCATCCGTTCGCTGGATCTGTCCAAAGTGCGCGAGGCGCCCGGGGTGCATCTGGTCCTGACAGCCGAGGATATTCCCGGCGTGAACGACATCTCTCCCTCGGGGCTGCATGACGAACCGCTGCTGGCCACCGATGAGGTGCAGTTCCACGGCCAGCCGATCTTTGCCGTGGTGGCCGAGACCCGCGATCAGGCACGCCGCGCCTGTCAGCTGGCACAGATCGAATACGAAGAGCTGCCCTTTGCCATCGACGCCATCGGTGCCCGCGACGCCGGTATGGGCTATGTGACCAAGCCGCTGAAGCTTCAGCGTGGCGACATGGCCGGGCTTGAGCGCGCGCCCCGCCGCATCTCGGGGCGGCTGACCGTCGGCGGGCAGGAGCATTTCTATCTTGAAAGCCAGATCGCCATGGCGATCCCGGGCGAGGATGATGAGGTGGTCGTCAACACCTCTACCCAACACCCCAGCGAAGTGCAGCATATGGTCGCCCATGTGCTGGGCGTGCCCTCGAATGCGGTGGTGGTAAACGTCCGGCGGATGGGCGGCGGGTTCGGCGGCAAGGAATCGCAGATGAACCCCTTTGCCTGCATCTCGGCGCTGGCAGCGAAAAAGCTGAACCGGGCCGTCAAGTTGCGGCCCGACCGCGACGACGATTTCGCCATCACCGGCAAGCGCCACGATTTCGTCATCGACTATGAGGTCGGCTATGACGAGACGGGTAAGATTCATGCAGTCGAGGCCGATTTCTACGCCCGCTGCGGCTTTTCGGCCGATCTGTCGGGTCCGGTGACCGACCGGGCACTGTTTCATGCCGACAACGCCTATTTTTACCCGGCGGTCGAGCTGCGCAGCCATCCGATGAAGACCAACACCTGCTCAAACACCGCCTTCCGCGGCTTTGGCGGGCCGCAGGGCGTCATCATGGCCGAGCGCGTGATCGAAGATATTGCCTATACGCTGGGCCGCGATCCGCTGGAGATCCGCAAGCTGAACCTCTATCAGAACGGCCAGCTGACCCCCTATCATCAGGAGGTCGAGGACCAGATCCTGCCGCGCATCTTTGATGAGCTTGAGGCAAGCAGCGACTACCACGCCCGCAGGCAGGCCGTGCTGGACTGGAACGCCAAGGGTGGCGTCATCCGCAAGGGTATCGCACTGACCCCGGTCAAGTTCGGCATCAGCTTTACCGCAACCTGGTACAACCAGGCCGGCGCGCTGATCCACATCTATTCCGACGGCTCGGTCCACCTGAACCATGGCGGGACCGAGATGGGTCAGGGCCTGAACACCAAGGTCGCTCAGGTCGTGGCCGAGGCGCTGGGGATCGACATCGACCGCATCCGCATCACCAGGACCACGACCGAGAAAGTGCCGAACACCTCGGCCACCGCCGCATCGTCAGGGTCGGACCTGAACGGGATGGCGGCGCTTGATGCCTGTCAGCAGCTTATCGCCCGCCTGACTGCATTTGCGGCCGAGACCAAGGGCGTTGCCCCCGAACTGGTCAGCATCGGCGAGACGGTGCAGATCGGCAATGAAACCATGCCCTTCGACGCCTTTATCAAAAGCGCCTATATGGCGCGGATCCAGCTGTCGGCGGCGGGCTTTTACAAGACGCCAAAAATCCATTGGGACCGCGAAACCGGCCGGGGTCGCCCGTTCTACTATTTCGCCTATGGGGCGGCCTGCTCCGAAGTCTCGGTCGATACGCTGACCGGCGAATACGTCATCGAGCGCGCCGATGTCCTGCATGACGTTGGCCGCAGTCTGAACCCTGCGCTGGACAAGGGGCAGGTCGAGGGCGCTTTTGTGCAAGGAACCGGCTGGCTGACCAGCGAGGAACTGTGGTGGGACGACAAGGGGCGACTGCGCACGCACGCGCCTTCGACCTACAAGATCCCGCTGGCCTCGGACCGACCCAAGGTCTTTAACGTCAATCTCGCCGACTGGTCAGTGAACCGCGAGGCGACGATCAAACGCTCAAAGGCCGTGGGCGAGCCGCCCTTTATGCTGGGGATCAGCGTCTTTCAGGCGCTGAACATGGCGGTCGCCTCTTTCAACGGCTATGCCGAGAACCCGCGCATCGACGCCCCCGCAACGCCCGAGCGGGTGCTGATGGCGATCGAGCGGGTGCGGCGATGATCCGGGTCGAGGTTACGCGCACGCGCGGTTCAGCCCCGCGCGAAAAGGGGGCGGTGATGCATGTCACCGAACAGGGCCTCAGCGGCACGATCGGGGGTGGCCAGCTTGAATATATGGCCATCGACCGCGCCCGGCAGATGCTGGCGCGCGGCGAAGAGGCGGCTTGCATGGACGTGCCGCTGGGACCGCAGATCGGCCAATGCTGCGGTGGCCGGGTCGAGCTTGTGCTGACCCGCGTCGCCGAAGCGCCGCCCCAGCCCGAACATCCCCGGGTGCTGATTTTTGGCGCAGGCCATGTCGGGCGGGCGCTTTCGCGCGCGCTGGCGCTTTTGCCGCTGCGGCCGATCCTGATCGACCAGCGCGCAGGCGAGCTCGCGCAGGCAGAGGGCGAAACCCGCCTGACCCCCCTGCCCGAAGCCGAGATCCGCCACGCCCCGTTTGGCACCAGCTTTGTCGTCGTTACCCATGATCACGCGCTGGATTTCCTGCTGGCGGCCGAGGCGCTGCGCCGTATGGACGCGCCTTATATCGGCATGATCGGCAGCCGGACCAAGCTGGCGCAGTTTCGCCGCTTTGCCCGGGCGCAGGGGCTCGACACCGACCGGCTGACCTGCCCCATCGGCGCAGGCTGGTCGCGTGACAAGCGCCCCGAGATCATCGCCGCCTTCACCGCCGCCGAGATTATCGGCCGTCTGACCGAAACCGTTTCTTCACCGAAAAGACACCCATGCGAAAGCTGATCCGGGGGCGCACGCTCTCATTCCATGCCGACCCGGTCGAGGTCGAAAACGCGTTTACCTATCACGAGGATGGCGCCGTCATCGTCGAGGATGGCAAGATCGCCGCCGTCGGCGATTACGCCGATCTGCGCCAGCCCGACCTGCCGGAAACCGATCACCGCCCGCATCTGATCCTGCCGGGCTTTATCGACACCCATATCCATTTCCCGCAAGTGCAGGTGATCGCCAGCTGGGGCGCGCAGCTTCTTGATTGGCTGAACACCTATACCTTTCCCGAGGAATCGCGCTTTGCCCAGCAGGGACACGCCCCGGCCATGGCCGAGCGGTTCCTCGACCTGCTGCTGGCCCATGGCACCACCACCGCCGTCGCCTTTTGTTCGGTCCATCCGCAATCGGCCGAGGCGCTGTTTTCAGCAGCCGAGGCACGCAGTATGGCGATGATCGCCGGCAAGGTGATGATGGACCGCAATGCGCCCGAGGCGGTGCTGGACACCCCCCAACAGGGCTATGACGACAGCAAGGCGCTGATCGCCAAATGGCACGGCCGCGGCAGGCTGCGCTATGCGATCACACCGCGCTTTGCCATCACCTCGACGCCCGAGCAGATGCAGATGGCGGGCCAGCTTGTCCGCGAACATCCCGACTGTCATGTGCAAACCCACCTGAGCGAGAACCGCGACGAGATCGCATTTACGCTAAGCCTATACCCGCAGGCGCGCGACTATCTGGACATCTATGAGACCTACGGCCTGCTTTCGGATAAGCTGCTGCTGGGCCACTCGATCCACCTTGAACCGCGCGAGATTGCCCGCATGGCCGAGACCGGCTCACGCGCGGTGTTCTGTCCGACCTCGAACCTGTTCCTCGGCTCGGGCCTGTTTGACGAGGCGGGCTTGCGCGCTGCGGGCGTGGTCAGCGGCATCGCCACCGATGTCGGCGGCGGCACCAGCTATTCGATGCTGCAAACCCTGAACGAGGGTTACAAGATCCTGCAAATGCGCGGGCAAAAGCTGCATCCCTTTGCCGCCTTCCATTGGGTCACGCGTGGCAATGCGCTGGCGCTTGGCATGGCCGACCGCATCGGCACACTGGACACCGGCAGCGACGCCGATCTGGTGGTGCTCGACAGCCGCGCCACCCCGGCGATGGCACTGCGTATGGATCGGGCCGGGACGCTGGCCGAAGAGCTGTTCATCCTGCAAATCCTGGGCGATGACCGCTCGATCGCGCAGACCTATGTCGCCGGAGAACCGATGCTTGGCTAAGGGCCAGACCAGCTGACGGGTTCAGTCCCGCCAGCCCCGGTCTGCCTCGTGAATACGTTCCGCAAAGCGGACCAGATCGGCAAGCGACTGTGCCCCGATCTTGCGCATCACCCGGCCGCGCCGGACCTTGACGGTGATTTCACTGACATCCAGCATCCCGGCGATCTGTTTGTTCAACAGCCCCTTTATGACCAGATCCATCACTGCGCGTTCGCCTTGGTTCAGGCTGGCATAGCGGCGGCGCAGATCCTGCCTGACCGCCTCTTCCTGCCGGCGGATGCGGTCCCGGGCGATACCCTGCTGAATGGCATCAAGCAGGTCCTGATCCCGAAAGGGCTTGGTCAGAAACTCGATGGCGCCGCCCTTCATCGCACGGACGGACATGGGGATATCGCCATGGGCAGTGATAAAGACGATGGGGATATGCAGCCCCTGCCGCGCCAGCTCGTCCTGAAAATCAAGGCCGCTCAGCCCGGGCATACGCACATCAAGCACCAGACAGGCCGGGGCATCGGGCCGCTCAGCCTGTAAAAACTCCTGGCTTGAGGCAAATAGCATGCTGCCCAGTCCGACCGAGGCCAGCAGATCCTCAAGCGCGTCCCGGACCGATCTGTCGTCATCGACGACAAAGACCACAGGCTGATCCTGCTGACTGTCTTTAGGCATATTGTCCCGGTTCATAGGCATCATCACCCCCGTGTCTGGCGCGCGCGCAGGGTAAAATGAAATACCGCCCCGCCCTCGGGTTGCGGCTCGACCCAGATCCGTCCGCCATGCGCCTCGACGATCGAGCGGCTGACGGCAAGCCCAATCCCCATTCCCTGAGGTTTGGTGGTGTAGAAGGCATCGAATATGCCTGCAACCGCCTCGGGCGGGACACCTGTGCCATGGTCGCGGATCGAGAAGCGCACGAAGCCCGGCACTTCGCACGCCAGATCAATCGCCAGCTCGCGTCGCTCGGCCGGGGTGGCGGCCATGGCGTCGATGGCGTTCAGGACGATGTTCAACAGGACCTGCTGGACCTGCACGCTATCGGCCAACACAAGGGGCAGGCCATCGGCCGGTCTGACACGCACCCGGACCCCGTTCCGGTCCAGCTCACCGCGGCTTAGCGCGACGACCCCGGCGACCAGTACCGGGGCCTCTTGCCAATCTGCCCGCGGATCGGCGCGTTTGGACAGGTTGCGCACCTGCGCGACGATATCGCTGGCCCGGTTCGCATCGCCGATGATCCGCTCAAGCGCCTGTCGCGCCTTGCCAAGATTGGGCGGACCCGCCGCCAGCCAGCGCAACCCCGCATTGGCGCTAGTTACCACCGCCGTCAGAGGCTGGTTCACCTCATGCGCGATTGATGCGGTCATCTCGCCCAGCGTATTGACCCGGGCAAGCCGGACAAGCTGAGCCCGCGCCTCATGTTCGGCCAGAATGACCGAAGATCGGGTCAGGGCCAGATATGTGGTGATGGCAATGGCGCAAAGGCTCAGCGCGCAATTGATCACGCCAGCTTCGTAAGCCCCGGCGTGAGTAAAGAAGAAACTGGCCAGCGTCAGCACGATGCAGCTTGCCGCCACTACCAGCACACCGCGCCGGCGCAGGAACCCATCGGCGATCAGCACCACGGCGACGTAAAAGACCGCCACCGCGATTTCCAGCGCAGTGATGGTATCGGCGACGAATATCACCACCATCAGCCCAAGCATGAATGCCCAGCGCAGGGTGACGGCGATTTCTGCAAGACCCGGACGATTTTCGATCACCCCATCATCCTTTTCGGCTGTACCGACTGCTGTCGGGCGCGGTTCTACACCTTCGACGCGGGCGGAACGACGCATTAATCCCGCCCCGTCCCGGCCGCGTCCAGACGCCATCGGGCGGCAGTGACCATCGGCTCAAGGCTCAGCCGGCCGACGATCTGCTCAAGCAGCCGGTCCTGCCGGTTGTCGGCGCGCACGAAGGCCAGGACCTCGACCCGGTTGCTGTCCTCGATATTGCTGCTTTCCAGCTCGTGGATATGCAGGGCTGTGCCCAGATCGCGCAGCAGCAGCGCGCGGATCTGGGCCTCGACCTCGCCATGACAAACGATCGAGATGTGGTAATCCGCCCCGGCCTCGCTGGAGGCGACGGGGCGGCGTCCGATGACCCGCACCAGTGGTCGCAGTACCAGATTGACACCGATCACGAAACAGGCGGCAATGGTGGCGTGGGGATAAAAACCGGCGCCACACAGCACCCCCACCGCCGCCGAGCACCAAAGCGTCGCTGCCGTGTTCAGGCCGGTGACGTTAAGGCCTTCCTTGAAGATGATGCCGGCGCCCAGAAAGCCGATCCCCGAAACGACCTGCGCCGCCATCCGGGTCGGGCTCATCTCGCCCGAGACAAGGCTTGCAAACAGCACGAAACTCGCCGCACCCAGCGCCACCAGCGTGTTGGTGCGCAGACCGGCGAGCCTTTGGCGCCATTGCCGCTCAAACCCGATCAGGCCGCCGAGCAACACCGCTGCGCTGAGGCCGAAAAAAGTCTGCGGAAGATGGTCAGTATTCAACATCGCACTCTCTCCTTCTGCCTGGGTCAAAGGGTCCGCGCCGGAGCGGGTAGCGGGGCCACCCCCTCTGCCTCGCGGATCGGCGCAACGAGCAGCAGGAGCGTGATCAGCAACAGATAGACGGCAACCGTGACCCAGCGGGCGGCACGAAGCGCAATGGGCGCGGGCTGGACAAGGGGCTGGGGGTTGCGTGACATAAGGATCGGACGTTGAAACATGGCGAAACTCCGTGGCAGGCGGTAAGAGAACGCCTCATCCGCCTGCCGTGGTGCCGCGCTCAGAATATCCAGATGAACTGGCCGCAAACAGACCGGCCGCAACTTGAAGGGTCGTCCATTGTCCCTGTCCTTTCTGTCATGCAGTGATCCGGCCAACGGCATCGCCGGGACGCGCCGCTGGCCATTCCGGTTCTGACCGCGCCTTACAGCCAGGCCTTGAAACGGCGGATGTAGAGCGTTTTCACCAGCTGGGTCAGCACACAATACCCTGCCAAAGTCGCCACCAGCCAAGGAAAGTAGGACCAGGGCAGCGGTTGCAGCCCAATCATGCTGCCAAGCGGCGAGAAGGGAATATAGATGCCCAGCACCATGATCGCCCCGGTCAGCAGCAGAACGGGCCAGGTCGCCGTGCTCTGGACAAAGGGTATCTTACGCGTGCGGATCATATGCACGACCAGCGTCTGGGACAGCAGCCCCTCGATGAACCAGCCCGACTGAAAGAGCGACTGTTCCCCGATCGTGTTGGCGCTGAAGACGAACCACATCAGGCAATAGGTGGTGATATCAAAGATCGAGCTGATCGGACCGATGACCACCATAAAGCGGGCGATGTCCCCCGCATACCATTGGCGCGGCTTTTCCAGATACTCCTCATCCATGCGGTCCCAGGGCAGCGACAGCTGCGAGACGTCATAGCAAAGGTTCTGGATCAGCAGGTGGATCGGCATCATCGGCAGGAACGGCAGAAAGGCCGAGGCCACCAGCACGCTGAACACATTGCCAAAGTTCGAGCTGGCCGTCATCTTGATATATTTGATGATATTGCCAAAAACCTCGCGGCCCTTGATCACGCCCTCTTCCAGCACCATCAGGCTTTTCTCAAGCAGGATGATATCGGCGGATTCCTTGGCAATATCTGCGGCGGTATCGACCGATATCCCCACATCGGCATCGCGCAGCGCCGGAGCATCGTTGATCCCGTCGCCCAGATAGCCGACGGTATGACCCAGCGATTTCAGCACCTGAATGACGCGCGCCTTGTCCAGCGGCGACATCTTGGCAAATACCGTCGTACGCCCGGCAACCTCGGCCAGCTGCGTATCGTCCAGCCTTGCGATGTCGCGCCCAAGCAGCGGGGTTCCGACCTTTAGCCCGACTTCATGACAGATCTTGGCGGTGACGACAGCATTGTCACCGGTCAGGATCTTGACCGCTACGCCATGGGAATGCAGCGCGGCAATCGCCGCCCGCGCGCTGTCCTTGGGCGGATCGAGAAAGGCGAGGAAACCGTGCAGCGTCAACCCGGCCTCATCGCTAAGCGAATAGGCAGATTTTGCCTCTGCGCTGGTGAATTCGCGGGTGGCGACCAGCACCACGCGCAGACCATCCTCATTCAGCGCCCGCGCGCGGGCAACCAGAGCGGCGCGCCGCTCGGCATCCAACGGGCACATGCCGTCAGGACCCGCGACGAAAGAGGAAATCGCCAGCATCTCTTCGACAGCGCCCTTGCAGACAAGCAGGTGCTCCCCCCCTTCTCCGGCGACCACGACCGAAAGGCGGCGGCGGACAAAATCAAAGGGGATCTCGTCCACCTTGTGATAGTTCAGGGGCCAGTCCGTGCCTTTACGGTTTTTGTTGGCCGCGGCATAGTCCAGCACAGCAAGGTCAAGCAGGTTCTTGACCCCGGTCTGATGGTGGCTGTTCAGCCATGCAATCTGCAACACCCGGTCATCTGGCACGCCTTCGGTATTGAAATGCGCCTCAAGAATGACGCGGTCCTGGGTCAGCGTGCCGGTCTTGTCGGTGCAAAGCACATCCATCGCGCCAAAGTTCTGGATGGCGTTCAGGCGTTTGACGATCACCTTGCGCCGCGACATGGCAATCGCGCCTTTGGCAAGGTTCGCGGTCACGATCAGCGGCAGCATTTCGGGCGTCAGGCCGACAGCGACAGACAGCGAGAACATCAGCGCCTCAAGCCAGTCCCCCTTGACCACGCCATTGATGACCAGAACGATCGGCACCATCACCAGCATAAAGCGGATCAGCAAATAGCTGACACTTTTGACGCCGCGGTCGAACGAGGTCTCGGCCCGGGTGCCAACGATGGCTTTGGAAAGAGAGCCGAAATAGGTGTGATTGCCGGTCGCAACCACAATCGCGTGGCCCTGTCCGCTGACGACATTCGTCCCCATGAAGCAAATGTTGCTGAGATCAAGCGGCCCGGCATCGGCGGGCGCGACGGCACCGGCCGATTTCTCGGCCACCGCGCCGAGCGTGTCGTATTTCTCGACCGGGATGGATTCGCCGGTCAGGACCGCCTGACTGACAAACAGGTCCTTAGATTCGATCAGCCGCACATCGGCGGGGATCATGTCACCGGCACCAAGGCGTACAATATCGCCGACGACCAGTTCGCGCATGGGGATCTCGGACCATTGCCCCTCTGGCGCGCCCCCGGTACGGCGCAGCACGGTTGCGGTGGTGCGCACCATGGCCTGCAACGCCTCGGCCGCGCGGGTCGAGCGGAACTCCTGCCAGAAACGCAGGATAACGCTCAGCACGATCATGGTGCCGATGATGATCGGGCCGGTCAGATCCTCGGGCTCAAGATAGACCGAAATCGCCGCCAGCATCGCCAGAACCAGGATGAAGGGGTTTTTCAGTGTTGCAAGCAACTGGATCGCCCAATGCGGAGCCTTTTCGTGGACGGTCTCGTTCGGACCGTTCCTGTGCAGGCGACGTTCGGCCTCGGCCGCAGTCAGGCCGCTCAGCGAGGATTTCAGGTTCGCAATCGTGATGGTCAGGTCGTTGTTTGCCTCACGCACGGCCCGCATCGAAAGAATGGCCGCAGGTTTCTGCGGCGTCTGCCTGTGTCGCTCGCGGGTGGAAAGTGTCTGGTTCATTATCGGTTCTGCCTTGTCGTTTTGCACGCAGCGGCGCGGCAGAAACGGTACCCTGTCTCAGAAAAACAGCGGCCCGTCCCTCGCTGGCACGAGCCGCGTGGAGCATTGATCAAATCGCGTTTCTGCATGGGGCCGTCGCCCGGGCCTCAGGGCAAAAGCGGCGGCCGGTCAAGGTCCGCTATCCGTGTCGGAGCCTTTTCCCCGGCATCCTGCGCGGAAACGCCCGTGCGCCCCGCAAAAGCCCAGGCTCGGTGCCAGCGCCTTCATCGACAGTGACACGGGCGGCGTGCCAGGAAGCCGTCAGTTGCCGGGTGTCAGGGCTGACGGACCAGCACATCCGCAGACGCGGCGCGGCCTGCATGGCCGACACCGGGCGGATGGGACGGATAACGTGATTGCGCCGGCCCTGGACCGGCACCACATTCCTGATGCGAATGCTGTTGTTCATGTCTCACCTCGTTATCCGCTGCAACGGACACCCCGAGGAAAGACCTGGCGGCCTAGCCCGTGCGGAGCATCTTTTGCAGCGCGTTAGATCGACTACTGTCGCTCGCCATTTCTGTACTTTCCTGTAGATGTCCGGTCGCGCAGGCGTCGGACGGCGTGGTTGCTCTTTAGACCAGGCGCGCACTCCTGACGAGTGCGCGTGAGGAAAGAACGGCCTGCCATTGGTATCCCGTTGATATACTTTTGTATAGCCGCGCCCCGGACAGAGGGCCTGGCCGATCCGGGCTCAGCAGGGTTTGGTTGCGGTCGGGCGGTGTGGCGCGACCCGGGCTATTGCCGGGCCAGCCATTCGGTGATTGGGCGGCGCAGGTTGATTTCGCCCGCATCGCGCGCATCATCGATCACGCGCTTAAGCTCGCTCAGGTTCACCCGGCGGATCAGATGCTTGACCGGCCCGATCGAGGCCGGGCGCATCGACAGCCGCCGAAAGCCTAGCGCGGCAAAAGTCATCGCCTCGATCGGGCGGCCGGCATCCTCGCCGCAGAAAGATACGGGCACCCGCGCCTCATCGCAGCGCTGCACGATCTGCTCCAGCAGCGTGATGAACGAGGTGTTGAGCGTGTCATAACGCCGCCGCACCATCTCGTTTTCACGGTCAGCAGCAAAGAAGAACTGCTTCAGGTCATTACCCCCGACCGAGATAAAGTCGCACATCTCAAAGAATTTCTTCGGGGCAAACGCCATCGACGGCGTCTCAAGCATCGCACCGACCCGGATATCCGACGGCAGCGCGTGACCCAGACGCTGTTCACGGGCAAGCTGCTCCATCAGCAGCTTATGCGCCTCTTCGAACTCGTTCATCTCGGTGATGAAAGGAAACATGACATGCAACGGCTGGCCAATGGCGGCACGGATCAGCGCCTGCAACTGCATGCGCAGCACCCCCCGCTTGTCCAGCCCGACACGGATCGCCCGCCAGCCCATGGCCGGGTTCGGTTCGTCCTGTGGCTTCATATAGGGCAGCACCTTGTCCGAACCGATATCGAGCGTTCGGAACATCACCGGCTTGCCATGGGCATTGTCCAGCACATGGGCATAAAGCGCCGCAAGCTCACCCCGGCGCGGAACCTTGGTACGGGTCAGGAACTGCAACTCGGTGCGGAACAGCCCCACCCCCTCGGCGCCCGAGCTTTCAAGGCTGGGCAGATCGGCCATCAGCCCCGCATTCATGTAAAGCTGAATCGTCGTGCCGCATGTCGAGGTTGCAGGCAGGTCACGCAGCCCGGCATAGCGCTGTTGTGCTTCGGCCTGCATGGCCATCTTGTCGCGGAAAGCCTTGGTGACGGTCTCTTCCGGGCGCAGATGCACCGTGCCCATGTCGCCATCAACAAGGATCAGATCACCGTTAAGCGCCTCGGAGGTGATGCGCTCGGCATGGATCACCAGCGGAATTGCCAGCGCACGGGCGACGATGGCGGCGTGGCTGCCAACAGAGCCTTCCTCAAGCACCACGCCTTTGAGCCGTCGGCCATAGTCCAAAAGCTCGGCCGGACCGATGTTGCGGGCGACAAGGATCGGATCCTCGGGCATTTCGGCCCCGGTATCGCGACCCTGCCCGGTCAGGATGCGCAGCAGCCGGTTGGACAGATCGTCAAGATCGTGCAGCCGGTCGCGCAAATAGGGATCGGCGGCGCTTTCCAGCCGGGCGCGAGCCTGGCTTTGTTCTTTTTCGACGGCCGCTTCAGCCGAAAGGCCAAGGTCGATCGCCTCTTCCATCCGGCGCAGCCAACTGCGCGAATGGGCAAACATGCGATAGGTCTCCATCACCTCGGCAGAATCGCCCGAGCCCATATCGGCGGCGGCCAGCAAGGAATCGACCGTGGTGCGCAACATGGCCACGGCCTCATTCAGCCGCGCCTTTTCCTTTAACGGATCGTCGGCAACAGGGTTCGTTATCACGACGCGCGGCTCGTGCAGCCAGACATGACCTTCGGCCGTGCCCTCTTGCCCGGTCGTGCCGCGGAACATGATCGGGAAATGGTGCAGGCTGTCCGCCTGCGAGCCAAGAAAAGCGCCCAGTTCGGCCATTTCGGCCAGAACCATGGCGACGACCTCAAGGCCATAAACCTCATCCTCGCTGAACTGGCGGGCACTGCGGGACTGCACCACCAGCACACCCAGTCTTTCGCCGACGCGCTGAATCGGCACGCCCAGAAAGCTGGAGAACACCTCTTCGCCGGTCTCGGGCATGTAGCGAAAA
The DNA here is from genome assembly GCF_000185925.1 of Paracoccus sp. TRP. Classification (NCBI taxonomy): domain Bacteria; kingdom Pseudomonadati; phylum Pseudomonadota; class Alphaproteobacteria; order Rhodobacterales; family Paracoccaceae; genus Paracoccus; species Paracoccus sp. TRP. The sequence continues at coordinate 115,312 of NZ_AEPN01000010.1, forward strand.
CCGGGCTCACCCGGGGCATCGGCGGTGTTTACATGCCGCCCGGTACGGGCAACACGACCTACCAGCCCCTCACCCAGACGCAGACGGGTCTTGTGCACGGCCTCGGGCTTCAGCCCCTCGGTCGCGCAAAGCTCCAGCGTTTCGGGGTCGCGAAACAGATAGATCGAGCAGACCTCGGTCCCCATCGAATCAGCGATATGATGGGTAATCTGGTCCAGACGATGCTGCCCCCCTCCGGGGGCCGCCAAAGTCTCGCGCAGCCGCCGCAGCAGCTTGCGCGATTCGCTGTCTTTGCGTTCGGGCATAATCCTCCCGCTTCAGCCGTCAGTCTGGTTCAGGACTGTTCCAGTTCAAAGGCATCATGCAGTGCCTGAACCGCCAGTTCCATATATTTGCGGTCGATCAGCACCGAAATCTTGATTTCGCTGGTAGAAATCACCTTGATGTTGATGTTTTCATCGGCCAGCGCCTTGAACATGCGCGCCGCAACACCGGCATGGCTGCGCATACCGATACCAACGACCGAAACCTTGGCGACCTCGGTATCGACGACCAGTTCGTCATAGGCGATGTGACCGGCGGCCTTGGCCTCTTCCATTGCCTTGCGGGCGCGGGCGACCTGGTTGACCGGGCACGAGAAGGTCATGTCGGTGACGGCACCCGGATGGTCCTCGTAGTTCCGTTCCGAAATGTTCTGGACGATCATATCCACGTTGACGCCAGCGTCGGCCAGCGGCGCAAAGATCGCGGCCGAAATGCCGGGACGATCCTCGACGGTGACCAGGGTGATCTTGGCCTCTTCGCGGGAATATGCGACGCCGTTAACGACTTTCGATTCCATGATTTCATCCTCATCGCAGACCAGAGTGCCGCTGTTTTCGTCGGTATCTTCGAACGAACTCAGCACCCGCAGGCGGACCTTGTAGCGCAGCGCCAGTTCGACCGAGCGCGTCTGAAGCACCTTGGCCCCCAGACTGGCCAGCTCCAGCATTTCTTCAAAGGCGATCTTGTCAAGCTTGCGCGCCTTGGAGGTGATGCGCGGGTCGGTGGTATAGACCCCGTCCACATCGGTATAGATATCGCAACGTTCGGCCCCAAAGGCGGCGGCAAAGGCAACGGCGGTGGTGTCCGAGCCGCCCCGGCCAAGCGTGGTGATGCGGTTGTCCACGGTGATGCCCTGGAAACCCGCAACCACGGCAACCCGCATGCCTTCGGCAAATTTCTGGTCGATGTTGTCGCGCGGAATATCGACAAGCCGCGCCGCCGAATGCTGGGACGTGGTATGGATCGGCACCTGCCAGCCCTGCCAGCTGCGCGCGGGCACACCCATTTCCTGCAGCGTCAGCGCCATCAGCCCGGCCGTGACATTCTCACCCGAAGCAACGACAGCATCATACTCGCGCGCGTCAAACAGCGGCGAGGTCGCCTCGACCCAGCCGACCAGTTCGTTGGTCTTGCCCGACATGGCACTGACGATGACGATGACGTCATAGCCGCGTTCGACCTCGCGCTGAACTTTCAGCGCGGCATTCTTGATGCGGTCCAGGTCGGCCACCGAAGTGCCGCCGAATTTCATCACCAGAAGCGGCATTTCTTGCCCCCAGCATCACCAGTTTTCCGGGGCGCGTTCTATGGGCCGCACAGGAAAAGAACAAGGGGCGGCGGGCAGTTCCAGCCGTTTCGGCTGCATTATTTTGCCAACCGCCCCGCCGCTCAGGCCCCGTAACGGTCGCGCCAGCGCAGATGGATATTCTCGCAATGGGCGGTTTCACGGAACATGCGGTCCATCAGCGCCATGAAAAAGCTGCGCCACAGCGACGGCGGCTGGCGATAGACACGAGAGCAAAGCGGCTCTGATCTTTGCCCCCCAAGTGTGCGGTTGATGCAGACGGATGCGATCCACCAGGCGTTCATGAAGACCTCGCTTACTCATCGAGGGTCTTTCAGCAGAGGAATGTGACATCTGGAAAACAGCCGGATCGCAGCCACAAGTTCACGCCATAGTGATACCACAAGGCCACACCTGCGGAAAAGCCGACGGGACCCGGGAAAACCCTGTGAATACGCAGATCAGACCGGGCAGATCAAAAAGCCGACGCAGCGTCAACAACCACAAGGTGTGTTGTGTATTTCCGGCGCATCAATTAGCCCCCCTCACTTCGCAAATATCACGCGAAAACCCCGACCCCACCGCGCCGCACCCGAATTGTTGCTGGCGCTTGTAATTCTGTCAGTCGTGCGACCCTGCCTGTCCCTGTCCGGGACATCAGCCGCACTCGATCAGGAGCTTAGTTCATTATGCCGATCTCTGTTACGCTTACCTCTGTGCAAAACATTGCCGGAGGTCCGACGACCGGCCAGCCCGACGCCAGTTTCACTCTGGCCGAAACCTACGATCCCGCGCTGGACACCACGCAGATCGTCTTTCGGTCACCCGGCCAGACATTGGATATATTCGCCAACGGGGGCAGCGCGCTGCCCGGCTCAAACCCCGACCTGACATATGAAGGATCCGACGGTCAGGAAATCAGCCTGGATGAGGTGCAGACCGCTACCATCATACAGGCCGGGGTCATCTATGAAAACGTCAGGCTTCTGCTTGGCTACAGATCAGCTCCGGACTGGAGCGCAGACAATGGTCAGGCCGCGCTGAACGAAGCCGGATTTCATATCAATGCAATCTGGGCCGAGCTCACTCCGGGCAACTGGGAAATCATCGGCTATACCTCGACCGGCATGTCGATCGAAGAGGCGACCCGGCTTGCGCCCGGTGCCAGCACCGACGACATGGCCGAGGCCCCAGGCGATCTCACAAGAGCCATGCCCGGCGTTGTCGAAGGCACCGATGGGGATGACCTGATCGACGAAAACTATACCGGCGACCCCGGAAGGTGAAAGGGTTGGTCCGGGCGATGACGTCATCATAGGCCTTGGCGGCAACGACTCCATTTTTAGCGGAGCGGGCAACGATACCATTCATGGCGGTGACGGCGACGACTACCTTGATGGCGGAGACGACGACGACCTCATTTATGGCGATGATGGCAACGACTCCATTTTCGGCGGGGCGGGCAACGACACCATTTTTGGCGGAAACGGCAACGACACCATTCAAGGCGGAGACGGCGACGACTACCTTGATGGCGCAGATGACGACGACCTCATTGATGGCGGTGATGGCAACGACTTCATCAATGGCGAGGCGGGCAACGACACAATTCGTGGTGGCAACGGTAACGACGAAATTCATGGCGGCAACGGTAATGATTCGCTGCGGGGGAATGAAGGCGACGATACGCTTTATGGCGGAGCGGGAAACGATACGCTTGTCGGCGACGGGGGAAACAACCTGCTGGACGGCGGAGATGGCGACGACTTTTTACTTTCACAAGTTACCGTTACTGATCCTGAAGATCTGAGAGAAGACACCCTCTATGGAGGCGCGGGAAACGATACCCTTATCGCATACCATGGACATCACCTTCTGGACGGAGGTGAAGGGAATGACTTTCTTTATGGCATGAGCGGCGGCAGCACTCTGACTGGTGGTGAAGGGTTCGATCGATTTGACGTTCACCATGGCGGCGTTCGCGAAACCATCCTGATCACCGATTTCAACACCGGCACC